>JAQVVB010000060.1 GCA_028699215.1 Sphaerochaeta sp.
AATACTTCTCATTGTCAAAACCAATAGCTGGCACGATTAACTCCTTAGAAAACAACCTGTTCGGCAATTTTTTTTGCCGTACGTTCATCAAACAACCTGGCTATGATAGCCAGAGCAAATTCCATCGCACTACCTGCTGCCTGTGCAGTGATGAGGTAGCCATCAGTTATGACCTTTTCATTTTCCAGCACTAGACCTTCACACTCCTTCTCACTCCCAGGGTATCCGGTCACCCTATGATTGGTGAGCAGTCCAGTCTTCCCAAGGACAACAGCAGGAGCGGCACAAATGGCAGCGACTACACCATGCTGAGCAGTCTTGATACAAGCTTGCAACACATCAAATGATGCAGCAAGATTCTTTGAACCCAAACCGCCACCGGGGCATAGTACACAATCATAATTATCTGTGCAATCAGCTATCAAGACATCTGCACGCACTACCAAGTCATGAGATCCAACAACATCAAGCTCATCACCTACCGACGCAACAGTGACGTTCGCACCGCTTCTTCTCAGTAAATCGATGGGAGTTATCGCTTCAATTTCTTCAAAGCCTTCTGCGAGCATGACTAAAACAGATTTAACCATTGGAACCTCCTAAAGTGGCAGGGCATCCCCACCGTTAAGTCGAGACTTGCGAAGCAATTCACAAGCATGTAGTAAAATGCGTTCGGTTTCCTCCCAACCTATACAGGCATCGGTAACAGAAACCCCATATTTTAGCTGAGAAAGATCAGAAGGGATTTTTTGGCAGCCACTGAACAAGTTGCTTTCAAGCATGAAACCCTTGATGGCTTTCTCTCCCCAGCTCACTTGATCGATAAGGGAACGAAGCACCCGTTTTTGACGTTCGTAATTCTTACGTGAATTTGCATGACTGCAGTCAATGATGATGGCAGGATTCAACTCCTCCTTGATCATCATCAAACGAGCGGATTCTACATCATCCTCATAGTAATTGGGGCTATGATCGCCACCACGGAGAATCAGATGACAACACTCATTGCCAGTGGTTCTGAAAATGGTGTTTGCTCCATAACGATCCATACCAATGAAAGAGGCGGGATAATACGCACACTTGATGGCGTTTATCGCATTGAGCAGCTCTCCACTGGTGCTGTTCTTGAACCCGACGGCAACACTAAGGCCACTGGCCAGATTTCTGTGGATCTGGCTTTCTGTAGTCCGTGCGCCAATGGAGGACCAACTCATCAATTCATCAATGTACTGGGGGATGATGGGATCGAGCACTTCGCAGCCAACGGGCATACCCAAGGATACTATCTCCAAAAGCAAAGAACGGGCCTCGGCAATACCCAACTCGATGTCATAGGACCCATCCATCTTGGGATCGAGAATCAACCCTTTCCACCCAAGAACCGTGCGTGGTTTTTCAAAATAGGTACGCATGACGATATACATCTCGTCTTGAACTTCAGATGCAAGTTTTTTGAGCTTGTGTGCATACTCTACAGCTGCTTTCCGGTCATGCAAAGAGCAGGGACCTACGATTGCCAGCAACCGAGGGTCCCTTCCTTGTATGATGTCATTTACCGTCTGACGGGAAATACGAATGGATTTTTCGGTCATTTCATCGACCGGAAATCTCTTGTTCAATTCATCCGGAGTAGCAAGACTCTCTGTTTGCCTGATACGTATATCTACATTAGCCATAATGTTCCCTTTCTCAGTGGTATACCATAGCAAGGCGGAGAGGCTCAACCCTATTTCTTCTCCGTGGAAGCGTCATTTGAGATTCTTGAGTAGAGGAATCGTTTGATTTTCTGAGTAGGTGTACGCTGGAAGGGTTCTTCCTGTAGTTCTGCAGCACTGATACGGCTGAAAGCGCTCAATTCCTTGTTCACGTCTTCACGTATCTTGGATACATACTTCATCGCTTCTTCTTTTGCATCGTTCACGTTAAGAGCCATTTTCTGTGCGAAAGAATCGATGTCTATCTTGACCAATGCAATAAGACCACCATCTTCAGGGACAACCAAAGACTCGGTGACGAAGTCCTGATTATTGATGACCGCCTCGATCACCTCTGGATAGATGTTTTCACCACCTGAACCCAAAATCATGGTCTTCGTCCGCCCCTTGATGGCCAACCTATTCTGATTATCCAGGAAACCCAGATCCCCTGTACGGAAATAGCCGTCCTCGGTAAAACACTCGGCATTGAGTTTCGGATTATCATAATACCCCTGCATGACATTCGGTCCTTTAACCAGGATCTCACCAACCCCGGTCTCAGGGTCCTTGTTGTCCAGCTTGACATCAACATGCTCCACCAATTTGCCGATCATGCCTACATAATGTTTATTCGGCTGACCTCCTGCTATCAGAGGTGCGGTTTCTGTAAGCCCATAACCAATTGCATAGGGAAATTTTGCATCAGCTAAGAATTGCTCGACTTCACGGTCCAGAGGGGCTCCACCGATACCGAAGAACTTCAGCTTGCCTCCAAAGGTGACCTTGAGCTTCCTTCCGATGATTCTGGAGATGATTCTCCTCGTCATGCCGAACTTCAGCCAACGTTTCAGTTTTACATTGTCCTGCAACACAGGTCGTACTGAGCTTTTATAGACTTTTTCCATCAGCAAGGGAACGGTCATGAGAATGACCGGCCTGACTTTCTTGAGGGCCGGCAGAAGGATGCTTGGAGCAGGAGCCTTCCCCAAATACGTAATTTCCGTACCACACATCAATTCAAGGGTCTGTCCAGTGGTGAATTCATACACATGACTGAGAGGGAGAATGGAGAGCACATGATCTCCTGGCTTGAAATTCACATAGATGTCGGTGGAGATATCTGCATTCCACACCAGATTCTTGTGGCTCAACATGACGCCTTTACTGTTGCCGGTTGTTCCACTGGTATAGATGAGGGAGGCAAGGTCCTCCTCTTTACAACGATGTTCCTGTAATAGGGCAAGAGCCTTTTTGTCAATCTTACGACGGGTGATGTCTCTTCCTGGAGCTGAAAGAAACTGTTCTTTCGTCTCCATCTGGGCACTGATGGGATTGGGGATATGGAAAAGGTCCTCCATCCTCACCAAGAAAGAGGGATTGTTCTTTACAAACGGCACCACTTTTTCAAAATGCTTTACATTGATGACCACACCTTTGGCCCCACTGTGTTCAAGAATGGAACAGGTCTCTTTCGAAGAGAAATCAGGGAGGATGGGAACGGCAACACAACCAATGGAGGTAATGCCAAAGTAAGCGACCAACCACGTAGGACAGCTCTCTCCCATGATTGCGATCTTATCGCCATGTACAAAACCCTGTTCAAGCAACGACAAACCAATGCTGTCTTTCATGGACTTCATTTGCGCATAGGTGATTTCACTGTTTTCTTCACCATAGATTCTCAAGGCAACACGATCTGCATTTCTCGATGCAGTACAGTCGACCAAGGCATTCATGGTATACTCATAAACGGTCTTCATCTTGAGTCCGTCTTCTCTCGTCAACTTCTTGATCCGCTTCAATGACCAGATTTCGCTCTTAGGAATCTTATTCTTTTTCATAGTTGCTCCATAGTCCCCCATAACATTTGCCTTTCTCACATACGGTGAAGGGAACCTTCACGTTCTGTCTGGCAACATCAAAGAGTAGGGAGGGATTATTGTTTACATCTGAGAGATGGATAAAGTACACATGGTTGCCCCCAAATTCACTTTCACGTAAAAAATCCAGCGCTTGGGCATTGGAAAGATGTCCATGATCACCACTGATTCTCTTTTTGAGAAAATACGGATAAGGGCCCTTGGAAAGCATCGTATCATCATAGTTGGCTTCAAGAAACAAAATATTTGTGTTTTTTGCCAAACTGAGTTGCTCTGCAGTATAGCAGCCTGTATCGGTGAGCACCATGAGCGTATTGCCCTCATGGGTGATGTGCCAACCTACAGAACCGCCACTATCATGGCTGGTTTCAAAACAGCTCAACATAAAGGAGCCGATCGTGAAGGACTCCATGGGTCTGACCATTCTGAGACACGATTCAGGAATGGCAAGTTTGGAAAAGACAACAGGTTCCTTTTCCACCATCTGTTCATTGAGGTAAATGGGTACGTTGAGTTTACGGGCAATGGTACCGATTCCTTTTGCATGATCAGGATGCAAATGAGTCACGCACACCCCACCGATGGAGAAAAGATCCACAGTAAGGGATTGAAGCCTTCGCTGCAATTCAACAACACTGAACCCTTGGTCGATCAATACAGAAACAGTTCCGTCAAAGAAGACGTAACTGTTGCCACTGGAGCCACTCCCCAGCACTGCATAGCGAACCATCAAGCAGATCCCCATTCTACTAACGTGGGAAGATCAAACCCCGCAACGGCCTTGGTTTTGTTCCGTAAAATCGGTGTTTTCAACAACTCAGGATGCTCTTTGAGCTCCTCTTGGGGCTCAAATTCACGAAATTTGTAACCATTCTTCTGATAATATGTTGAAGCTGTATCCAAAAGTTCTTCAGAGGAGAGTGCACGAAAAAGAGATTCCCATTCACCATCTGAGAGTTTTCGCTCAGAAAGATTGATGAACTGAAACACAAGAGAACGTTCCTTGCACGCTCGCAAGGCTTTTGCTGTCTCTTTGCATTTTTTCGTCCCGATGATCTGTAACATATGAACCCCTATGTCCTCGTAATGTGTAAGTGTATAGGACACAGGGGAAAATTGCAATATTTCTGACAAATCATACGCCAACTGTCGAATAAAATAATCTTCTAGTAAATCTCTACTAGTTGCGGCATCAGCTTGCGAAAAGCTGATCTATTTCATTCTTGTAGAGTTTGTTGATCTCGAAGCGTTTCAATTCCTGTTTGGCACTCAACTCAACGCCAATCTCAAAAGGCTTTCCGATCAAAGCAATCTTATTGATCTGCTCGAAGGTTTTAAAGCCCTGTTTGGTATTGACGATCTCACGGATGGAAGACTCTATCAGCTCACGCACTTCCTTCATACTTGATAATTTATCAGTCAAGTAGGGAATTTGATGAGTAGTAAGATACGCTTCCACCGCTTTCTTGTTCAAGACCACCAAAGCTCCTAGATACTTCTTATCCTGACCAAGCACGACTGCGTTGTCGATATATTCACTCTCACAAAGCTTGGCTTCAATGGGAACAGGTTCCAGATTTTCTCCACCGGAAAGAACAATGGTGTCCTTAGCTCTTCCTGCAAGTGCAAATTCTCCATGATGCGTCCAGATTCCAAGATCCCCGGTATTCAGAAAGCCATCATCTGAAAGGATAGCGGAAGTCAAATCCGGTCTTTTGTAATACCCTTTCATGACCTGAGGTCCACGAACCATCACCACTCCCTTTACTCCAGGAGGTACGCTTTTTCCTTCTTCATCGACGATTTTGACTTCAGTACTCCCCAGAGGACTTACCGTACGTTTGATTCCATGATTGAGATACCGAACAGCAACGACAGGAGCTGTTTCAGTAAGCCCGTACCCATCCAAAAGCTTCACACCGATCGAGGCGAAGAACTTGTCGACACTCTCACTGAGAGAGCCTCCACCGCTTACCCCTGCAATGAAGTTGGTCCCCAGCTTTTGTTTGACTTTACCATATACCAAATGATCTCCCAGCCTGTACAAAGGATAGAGCAACAAAGTCGGTAAGAAGGATCGAAGCACATCGAATACTCTATTGTGTTTTTTGAAGGTAGCCACTTCTCCCAGCAACAAGTCCTTATTGTAACTGTATAGCTTTGCAACACCAACAAAGAAGGTAAACAGATTCTTCACGACAGGACTTTTGCTCTTCATACTGGAAAACACACCACTTTTCACTGCTTCCCAAATTCTGGGAACGGACCCCATCCAGTGAGGATTGACCAGTGCAAGGTCAGCGATGAGAATAGACCCCAGAGGCTTTGAATACGCTATCGTGGAAGCCTGGCTGATGATGACATACTGAAGGATCCTTTCGAAGGAATGCCAGACAGGAAGCACGCTCAGCCATTTTTGGCCAGGTGCAAGCGATGTGATGACATTCGGCAATTGTTCAAGTTGGAAGGCAAAATTCTTATGAGAAAGGACCACTCCCTTGGGATCTCCGGTGGTTCCACTGGTAAAAATGACAGTGGCAACTTCATCCTCTGTTCCCTTTGCTCTTTCATCATCTATTTTTTTGGCGACGGATTTCTGGTTCATAAGTTTCCGCCCTTCACTAAGCAGGTCATACAACAAGAGGATTTCCACAGACTGAGGAACTTCAGCACCATTCAGCTGTTCCAAAGTGAACTCCTTGTCCATGACGATCAGATGTTTGAGACCAGGAAGCTTATCGATAAGGTTAAGAATCTTGCGAAGCTGCACTGCATTTTCCACAAAGCAGAAATCTGCTTCCGTGATACCAAGGATAAAACTTATTTCATAGGGCATGGCATCCCTACCGCGGGGGACATCTGCAGCACCAAGAGTAAGAACAGCAAGGTCACTTAATAACCATTCACTGCGGTTGTCACTGATCAATCCAACCAAGTCTCCACGCTGTATGCCTCGTTCTGAAAGAGAGGCCGCCAGTGCATTGACATCCGAAAAAAGTTGCGAGTAATTCACACTCTGAAATACACCTTGCTGGTCCTTGCTCATCTGTACAGAAAAGCCAGGATAGTTTTTAACGGTCTGCTCGAATATCTGTGGTATTGTTTTATACATAGTAGCCTCCGTGTATGGTTACTATATATTATATAAACACTTTTTCACATTTTGTCAATCTGTCAATTTAAGATGCTCCTTCCATTCATTTCCAATTACAAAAAAGAAAAGGACAGCCAATTGACTGTCCCTGAACATCAAGTATCACAAAAAACCTATGCGGCGGCCTTCTGCTCCTTCGCACCTTTTTCGAAGAACAAGGTACGAATGGACTTGATTGCGATAATCAATCCCAAACCTACCAGCAAAAGTGCAAACACCAACTGCATGCCGTCGGTAAGCAGGGTGAAATTGCCACTTGCCAACCTAGTGAAGCGTACGATGATGATCTGGAAGAGTGCAGTAAAGGTAACCCCAAGCATAAAGAACATGGGAATCCAAATCATGGAGCCTTTTTTGCCAGTTTTTTTCAAGAAAATTGCAATGGCACACAGAGCCAATGCGCTTACCAGCTGATTGGCAGAGCCAAACAAAGGCCAAATTTTTGCATATCCATTGATGGAGAGCATATAACCAAATATCAGAGTCACAATGGTAGCAAAATACTTGTTGGTCAACAGGGTTTGCAATGGGCCCATTTTCTCTTCATCGGTACTGCTGTCCATGAAAAGCTCCTGGAAGGAAAGGCGTCCAATTCTCGCTACGGAGTCAAGGCTGGTCAGAGCAAAGGCGCTGATCGCCAAGGTGATGATGGTGTTGCTTGCAAGAGTCGGAATTCCTGTCTTGGATAAAAACCCAGCAACTGCCATGGCGAAAATCTGAGGAGGAGTACCTGAGGGAAGAGCTCCATTAGAAAACACGGCACCGGCACAAATCAGGGAGATGACCGCAACCAAGGATTCTAACAACATGGCGCCATACGCAATAGGAAGCATGTCCTTTTCATTGCGGATTTGTTTGGAGGCAGTCCCACTGCTTACCAAGCTGTGAAAGCCGGATACCGCTCCACATGCAATGGTGACGAACAAAATGGGGAACATCTGTTGTCCATTCACTACAAATCCAGAAAAAGCGGGAAGATTGATGGTGGGGTTAGCGACGAAAATTCCGACTACAGCTGCGGCAATCATGAAAACCAACAAAAAGCTGTTGAGATAATCCCTTGGCTGCAACAATGCCCAGACGGGAACCACAGAGGCAACCATGATGTAGGCGAACACCAGATAGAGCCAGAGGCTTTTGCTGATATAGAGGGGAAAGGTCAATCCAAACGCAATGCAGGCAAGCAAAGCAAGAATGGCAACTACCGTAGCGGTCATGTTCGTTGGCTTGCGATAACGAATGAAAAAGCCAAGACCTACAGCCACAGCTATGAAGGCTGCACTTGTTGTAGCGGTAGCCCCATTGATCAGGTTGGTGGAAAGATCAGCATTGTATCCGTTGAACGTACCGGCAACGATATCGGCAAACGCAGCAATCACCAAGATGGAAAAAAGCCAGACGAAAAGCAGAAACAAGCGCTTCCCGAGTTTTCCGACGTACAGTTCAATGACATAGCCTATGGAACGGCCTTTATTTCTGACCGAGGCGAATATGGAACCAAAGTCTTGGACGGCGCCGATGAAAATTCCTCCGACAAGAACCCAAAGCAGAACAGGAACCCATCCAAAGATAGCGGCCTGAATAGGACCATTAATGGGACCGGCTCCGGCTATGGAAGCAAATTGATGGCCAAAAACCACCTGTCTGGAGGTGGGAACATAGTCCACTCCATCTTCCATTTCCAATGCTGGGGTTTTGCGTTTTGAATCGACACCCCATTTTCTTGCCAGATAGCGACCATAGATCATATAGGCTCCGACAAGCACGACGATAGAGAGAACAAGCATAAATATACCGTTCATGAGGATCCTCCAGAAAGTGTGTTGGTAGTACGAGAAAACAGGACATCCAAGGATTAGTGATGCACGCGTTATTTGTCAAGCAAATCATGAGAACTATTCATAAAAAATACAGATTTTTGTATTTTCCATGCATATTCATACAAAAATAAAACTAATAATTAAAAATTGACTGTCTTCTTTAGATTCTTGACTAGTAGGAGCCAAAAAACCATAATGACTGAATACTTTTAGAAGGAGCATATCCCATGAACGAACGGATTTCCGCTTTACTCAAGAGAGCTCCGGGACCCGAGGTGGTCACGGCTGAAGGCTGGGTACGCACTAAACGCGACAGCAAAACCGTATGCTTCCTTGAGCTGAACGATGGTTCGTGTCTCAAGGGTTTGCAGATCGTCATCGACAAGGAGCAGCTCAACAACGATGAATTGCTCTCTTCCATCACTACAGGAGCCTCGGTACAATGCAGGGGACCCATTGTAGAAAGTGCTGGTGGGGACCAAGCTGTTGAAATGTCGAGCGTTGAGGTCACACTCGTCGGACCCTGTCCTGTCGACACCTACCCCTTGCAGAAAAAACGTCATACAGTGGAATACCTCAGGGAAATTTCCCATTTGCGTTCAAGGACCAATATGTTCGGCGCTGTTGCACGTGTTCGCAATACACTCGCCTACTCTGTTCATCAGTTTTTCCAGGAAAATGGTTTTGTCTATGTCAACACCCCGATCATCAGCGCAAGCGATTGCGAAGGTGCCGGAGAACAGTTTTTGGTCACCACCCTGGATCTTGACAACGTACCCCACACAGAAGAGGGTGCTATCGATTATTCCAAGGATTTCTTCGGTAAAAAGTCCTTCCTCACGGTAAGTGGACAGCTCGAAGGTGAGACCTATGCAACAGCGCTCAAGAACATCTACACCTTCGGACCTACCTTCCGTGCAGAGAACTCAAACACCAAACGGCATTTGGCTGAATTCTGGATGGTTGAACCTGAAATGGCATTCTGCGACATCAACGGAGATATGGAAGTTGCGGAATCCTTCCTCAAACACCTATTCAAGTCCGTACTGAACAAATGCCCTGAAGATATGGCTTTCTTCTCCAAGTTCGTTGAAGCTGGAATGGCAGAAACGCTCAACCATATCATTGAGACTCCATTTGCACACCTCACCTATACAGAAGCTGTCAAAGAACTGGTGAAACACAACAATGAATTTGATTTCCCCGTGGCTTGGGGCAGCGACCTGCAGAGCGAACACGAGAAGTATCTCACTGAAGTGGTCTGCAAAAGTCCAGTCATCGTCACCGACTATCCCAAAGACATCAAGGCTTTCTACATGAAGCTCAATGACGATGAAAAGACTGTTCGCGGCATGGATGTGCTGGTTCCCCGTTTGGGTGAAATCATCGGAGGCAGTGAACGTGAAGCCGACTATGATGTACTCATTTCCCGCATGAAGGAAATGAAGCTCAACCCCGAAGACTACTGGTGGTATTTGGATCTGAGAAGATTCGGCTCTGTACCTCATGCAGGATTCGGTCTTGGATTTGAACGTGCTGTCCAGTACGTAACCGGCATGGCCAACATCCGTGACGTCATTCCGTATCCAAGAGCTCCCAAGCTTGCTGATTTCTAGCTTTCCAGGCGGAGGTTCCATCCACCGCCTTTTCTTTTCCCTAAACGTCCAACTGCTTCAATAATGCCCACACCACCAATTGACTGGTGGTGTGCACTTGGGTCTTAAGGAAAAGATTCTTCTTATGGGCATAGACCGTAGAAAGCTGAATACCGAGTTTTTGTGCTATTATGCGATTGTCCTGACCCAATACAATTAAGGAAAGCACCTGCTTTTCCCTGATCGTAAGGTGGCACACTTCCTTTTCAAAGCAACTGGTACAGCTTGTCTTTTGTACAAGTGAAAGAACAAGTTCCCCTAATTCCTTGCTGGAAACAGCGCGTTCCACAATTCTGAAGCGAGAACTTTCAACCATTCTGAATACAACGAGTTGATGATGAGGGGTGAGAATCAAGACAGGAGGCGAGGTATAGCTCGCCATCTTGTTTTTCAGTTTCAAAAGTCCAGAAAGATCCTCTTCACAGGTGATGATCATCTCATTCTCTTCCACTTTTTCCAGCTGACTGAGAGACCGACAGCTCAACCAGGGTAAAGGTTGGACTTTTGTTTCGAGAAACACTTTATCCTGTTCATTTTTATAAAGTAACAGTGCATGTTTACGCATTACCTACATAGATGCACTTCGAACGTTATTGCTTCAATGTAAGTTTATGCAACATGCTGTTGAGTGCATCTGAAAAAGCTTTGGTCTCTTTCGGACCCAACGGGCGGTTTTTCTCGGAGAAAATTCCCATTTCACGAAATTCCTTCATGGCATTTCGGATGGAAAGGCGTTGTGCCATGTTTTCTTTGGAATAGACCCCTCCCCGATCGTCTATCACTGGTATGTCCTTTTCGACCAAACGTGCAGCAAGGGGAATATCATGGGTGATGGCAAGACACGGAAGCTCGGCGTGCTCGACGATCCAATCGTCTGCACTATCCATATCGGCTTTGACCACAACATTCTGAATGGAACTCTTTATCTCTCGTACATCAGCTGAACCCGCTTGCTTGCGGAGCTGGGCTGTATGTTCTTCATAAGCCCGTTGTACATCTTTAAGTGGACGGTCGGCAACGAAAAATGCTGCATAATTGTTTTTCATTATACAGCGCAAGAGAATGACTCGTAGATTCTTTGGACAGGAGTCGGCATCAATATACAGTGTAAACATACCCTAGCCTATCGTAAAAGCGAGTGTCTTGTCACCCAAATTGCTGTGAATGGTCACCTCTGCCTCCCCTTTTTCTCCTACGGTCCGTAAATAAACGACTCCTGTGCCACCTTCACATTGAGTCAAAGCAGGAGAAAGAAGTGCCAAAGGACCGTGAAGCTCTACACAGAAGGCTTCATGGGCATAAGGAAGCGGCAATGTCATCCCTTCCTTACGTATCTCTACGTGGATTTGGATCACCTCATAGCTCTCTTGCAAGGTGATGTGGGAAGAACGGCAGGTAG
>JAQVVB010000061.1 GCA_028699215.1 Sphaerochaeta sp.
CCCCTTTAAGGGGTAGAAGAGAACAACTGCGGTTGGCAGATCTCAAACAACGCCTTCAGGCGTAGCCAGTAGGAGCCCCTTATAGGGGCTAGTTAAAACCACCGGTTTTACCGGTGGATAATTATTTGTCACTAAATCTTTCTGGTCGGTGCCAAAGCACCAAACCCCTGCTACTCGAACCTCGTGAACGCTCTCATGATGTTGTTGATGCACTGAACGGACTCGAAGAACTTCTCTTTGTCCTTTGGATCGATCGTCTCGATCAGAGAACCGATGTATTCCATGTGGCTTTTTTTGAAAGCATTGGCTGCATCTTCACCTTTGCTGGTCAGATTCAAGAGAAAAGCACGTCGATCATCAGGGTTCTGTTTTTTTACAATATACCCAAGACGCAGCAACTTACCGGCAACAGGAGTGAAAGAACCCTTCTCAAGATTCAGCATGCGGCTCAAATCGACCATTGAAACAGACGGATTGAAGTGCAACATCATGAGTGTTTTCATATGTGTATTGTTGATTCCCTGAGGAAACGAATAGTGCGCAACAAAAGCCTTGAAAAACCCATGATCAAGAAGCACCTTCAAATCGATGACGCTTTTAAACTGCTCTTCCCTATCCATGTTCACGCCTCCTGTATCACCTTAGTGGGTTTTCGCGCCATAAGCAAAACAACAATGGTCACCAAGATGGAAAGCGCATCTGCAATCGGCGTTGCAAACCAGACACCATTGAGAGCCCAGAACCGAGGAAGCACAAACAACAAAGGAAGCAAAAACACAAACTGCCGCAGCATCCCCAAGAACATTGAAGTCTTGCCTCTCCCCGTTGCCTGGAAATACGAAACACCAATCAGGTTAATGCTCAACAAAGGCAACATCAAAAGGAAAATTCTCAAACCATTGACAGTAAGTGCAATCGTGGGCGACCCAACTGAAAGGAACATGCTGATGAAGGCCTCTGGAAAAACCTGCAGAAGGGCAAACACCACCGAAGAAAAAACAATCCCTACCAAAAGAGCCAGTCTCAACGCCTTGCTCACCCGCGCCCTCTGTCCCGACCCATGATTATATCCAATGATCGGTTGCAACCCTTGGGTGATGCCTATGATCGGCATGATGAAGAACGTATAGAGACTGTTGATGACACCCATTGCTGTTACAGCGGCCACCCCACCGTACTGAGAAAGAGCTCTATTGAGAAACAACATGGCGACACTGGTCCCAAGCGTCGAAAAGAACGTAGCAAACCCAATGGTCGTTATCTGTGATAAAATCTTCAAACTGAGACAGAAATCCTTGGGAGAAAGAGACAGGTGACTTTTTCCCCTCATATAGAAACTCAGCAGAATCATAAGTCCGACCAATTGACCGGCTACTGTTGCATAAGCAGCGCCCGCAACCCCCCAACCAAAAACCACAATGAAAAGATAATCCAATATGATATTGGTGAAAGCCGAAGACAACATGGCGATCATGGAGAGAATAGGCTGACCTTCGGTCCTCACCGCACTATTGAGGGTGAAGGAAATCATCTGGAAGATAAAACCGCAGATGATGATCGTCAAATACGTCTTTGCACTATCCATGACCTCAGATGTGGCTCCAAACAACCCCAACAGATACTGAAGGTTATATAAAATCAACGACAGGATGATCAGTGAAACAATGACACCGAAACCCAACGTATTCCCAAAAATCTTACTGGCACCCTTCTCATCCTTTTCACCCAGACGAATGGAAAGCAGCGCAGCTCCCCCTATTGCAACCAGGTTTGCAAAAGCAAAAATGACCATCATGATTGGAAAGGATATGGTCAAGCCTGCCAGTGCCGTCTCTCCCACAAACTTTCCTATGAACACCCTGTCGACGACATTATAAATGGCGTTGACGACCATAGCGATGACCGCGGGAATTGAGTATTGTGCCAAAAGCGCGCCGATGGGTTTCGACCCTAGTTCTGAAGTTTTATCCATAAAATATAATTCCTCTTCCATAGCCGCAGGCATCAACCTGTGCTTGTTGTATCGTTGATATAAATAGTTAGTTTTCTAACTTTTTGTGGTACCATACAGCCTTGCTTGAGTTTTGTAAAGAGGTTTGTTTTCTAACTATATAATTCTTCATATTCACTTTCACCGCAGTAAAAGACACCTACCAGTTTGCAAAAAAGCATTCTTTCGTATACAAATACCCTGTATGCAGACAGTGAATCCTTTAGGAAGAACAACCAGGCAACTTCTGCAAAGTAGGTCCCATGAACGATTCAGCTATCATAACAGAAAATCTCAACCTTGTAGTCATTGCACGCATCCATAACGACTTCTCTTCCAAATTCGGCATTCCCCGTCAAAGCGGTATCGTGGAAACACTGAAAGCAACCATCGTCTTTGAACCTGCCTACCGTAATGTAGATGCCCTAAGAGGTTTGGAAGGATTCTCCCATATCTGGTTGATCTGGGAATTCTCAGAAACTGCACGCGACACGTGGTCCCCCACTGTTCGCCCCCCACGGCTGGGTGGATCAAAACGTATGGGCGTATTTGCCACGCGCTCCCCCTTCAGACCAAACCCGATTGCGCTTTCATCCGTTAAACTGGATGGTATTGAACTTCACCCCCATCTCGGACCGATCCTGCATATTTCTGGTGCCGATCTCATGGACAATACTCCCATTTATGACATCAAACCATATATCCCCTATGCAGACAGCCATCCAGATGCAGTTGGCGGTTTTACCGAAAACACCAAGGAATACGCATTATGCGTCGATTTTCCAGAATCCTTGCTCTCACGTATCCCAGAAGACCATCAAGAAGCCCTTATAGGTGTGCTGGCCCACGACCCAAGGCCCTCCTACCAACATGATCCAGAGAGAGTCTACGGCCTCTCTTTTGCAGGCTTCAACATCCGATTCACTGTTAACGATAGTACACTCACCGTATGTGAGGTGGCAGAGCTTTTACCCCTTGAATGACAAACCTTTCAAAGTAAGGATGGTATTTTCATGGACTATACAACAAGATGTTTACATGCTGAAAATCTTGAACAAGCACTTTCGCTGACCTGGAAAACCTTTTTGGAATTTGAAGCACCAGACTACTCGTCAGAAGGGGTGGCCTCTTTCAAACGTGACATCATCGACAATCCAACATTCAGTGAAGCATGCAAACAAGGAACCAACCAAATGTGGGGAGCTTTTTCAGGAAATGATTTGGTTGGATTGATGGTGCTTCGAAACGCAAGCCATATCTGTCTTGCCTTTGTAGACAAAGACCACCAACGAAAGGGAATTGGAAGTGCACTGTTTTCTCTTCTGGTACAACACGTCAAGACACATAATCCATCAGCTGAGCAATTGACAGTCAACTCCTCACCCTATGGGATTCCCTTCTATCATAAAATGGGTTTTGTGGATCTTGGAAAAGAGCAAACCATACAGGGAATACGATTCACTGCTATGGTCTATCAACTTTGATGCAATGAGATTTCATCCGAATAGACCACATCAGAAAACACGACAGTCCCTTGTACAGCAAACAACCCCAACAACACACCGGTAAAAGTCATGGTCTGGGTACCTTCAGTACAAAGCGCTGCAGTTTTTCCCATTGTCATCTCTTTTCCCATGCAGAAGAATCTATAGAAATGCTGGTCACAGACAATTTCCAAAACAAGATCAGAACTGTTCAAGACAAGAACCTCTTCTGATACCACATACAAGATTCCATGCAGACAGTGTTCTGAGCGCAATCTGACAACACCTTGTTCATTCCGGTCTACAACAAGAGCGTAGTGATATTGGTCGTTGTAATACGCAGTCAAGCCGGCTTCAAAAGCCTTGTCATCAACCTTCAGCGTTGCCTTGAAAGTCGCATTGTGCTGAGCTTGACGTATTCCGGCAAAGGAAGGATTACCTTTATCATCCGTCAACCGCTTTCCATTTCCCCGGACCCGCAACTCACCTGGTTTTTCAGTTGATGAGAATGCATCTTTTTCAGGAATCCTGCAATGCAACCAACGCTTGTCATCAAATCCCAGAGGCAAACGGGTTCTCAAGACCTCACTCAGTTGCATTTCAGAGCGGTCCTCGATGATGAACCATCCGTTTTCGTCCCAACGCAAGGGAGAAAGAAACGTCTCTCTTCCCAAGTTGTGAAGCAACACACCATCTAAAGGCCTGGTTGCCAAAAAGACCGCCCACCAAACATCATCTGCATCCTGAAACACATCTGCATGTCCTGTGCATTGAAAAGGATCGTCACTCTTGTCTCTATGGGAGAGTATTGGATTAGAGGGAGAACTCTCATAGGGCCCTGTAATGCTGTTGCTCCTGAACAACGTGACGCAGTGACCATACTCGGTTCCACCTTCACCAAGAAGCAGATAATAGAAGTTGTTGATCTTGTACAGATGGGGAGCCTCAGGATACCTCCCTCCCGCTCCAGCACAAATTGAAATCGGCGAGGAAAGAAAATTACCTGTCTTTGCATCGATTTCCACCAATGCAATGCCATTTCGGCCATCTACATTGGCGTTGGTCGTAAGATAACATCGATCGTCATCATCGAAGAACAGAGAAGGATCGATGCCTTCAATTGCAAGCGGCATAGGATCAGACCAAGGTCCAAGGATATTCGTTGATGTAAGCATGCAGTTACCTTTTTCTGTAACATCACATACCGTCACATAGAACGTCCCCTTGTGGAATCTGATGGTAGGTGCAAAAAGTCCTCTTGACGCACCCATCTTGTCAAAAGAGAACTGGTCTTGCCTATACACCACATGACTTACAAGTTCCCAGGTGAGTAAATCCGTACTTGCGTAGATAGGAAGACCGGGAAAGAATTCAAACGTAGAAGTCACCAGATAATAGGTGTCCTCCACTTTACAGATACTTGGATCTGGGTTGAAACCACAAAGAATAGGATGCATGTTACTCCTTCAAGGCCCCTGCAAGCGTTCCCTTGATGACCCATTTATGTCCGATGATGTACAGGATGACCGTAGGAGACATAGAGATGATCGCCGCAGCCGCATACCTAGGCATCCTGTCAACTCCATAAGCGTTGAGAAACTGGGAAACCCTCAGTTGCATGGTGAAGAGCTTTTGGTCGTTGAGCATGATCAAGGATAAAAAGTAGTCACTCCATGCTGCAATGAAAATCAAAAGCAATGCAAGGGTGGTCGCAGGAGATGCCAGCGGCAACATGATTTTGAAAAACGTGGTTGCATGACCTGCTCCGTCGATACAAGCGGCATCACCAAGATCTTTTGGAAGTGTGTGGAAGAACGAACGATATATAAGCACCCAAAAAGGAATATTGAATGCAGCCATAGGAAGAATCAACCCCAACAACGTGTTGGAAAGGCCCAATTTGATATTGAATTTGTAGAGAGGGATGAGCACCATCTGAATGGGAATGAAGTAACACACCAAGATGGCATAGAACAACACTTCGGTAACCTTACTGTGATAGCGCGCAAATACATATCCAGCAAGCGCTGCACAAGGGACGGCCAAGACGACCACACCCAAGCTCACCAGCAACGTATTGGCCAAGCCTTCACCTATCTTGATGGCATCCCAGGCTTCCAAAAAGTTCTTTACGGTGATGTGCTTGGGAAGACTCCAAGGATCATAGGAATATTCCAACTGAGTCTTGAAAACGAACAACAAGGGAAGACACATCGGAACAATGACGGTAAGAGCAAAAAGGACAAGAATGATGGTGATGAAAACTTCAATCCATCCATAATGAGCGCGATGTAATTTGAATCCTGTACGCATCAGGCTGCCTCCTTTTTGCCGGAAAATTGAATGATTGTAAATATCAAGGAGAGGAGGAAAATGATTACGCCGATGGCGCTCGCCCTTCCATACTGCCAGTTGATGAACCCCTGCCGATAGAGGCTGATACCCAATGTCACCGTTGCATGCCCAGGTCCTCCTGTCGTCATCATGTAAGGAAGATCAAAGAGCTTCAGGCTTCCGATGGTACACAGCACTGCCAAGATTCTCAAAGGATAGACAAGATTGGGAAGGAGAATGTACCAGGCATACTTCCATCCAGTCACTCCATCGAGCTCAGCAGCTTCCTTGAATTCCTTGGGCATCTGCTCAATACGGGCCATGAGGTAGATGATGGGAAACCCGGTATAGGCCCAAGTAGCCACAGCAAAAACCGACCAGAACGCAAGACGTTCACTTCCAAGGAAATCCATATTGGACAACCAATCCCAACCAAACTGATTCCCTAAATTATTCAAAATGCCATTGTTGGGAGAGAAAACGAATTTGCCCAACATGGCGGTGATAGCCGAAGGCATGATATTAGCCATATAATAAATGGCTCGCATGGGCTTGCTTACCCGATTGACGTAAAACGTCAAGGAAAAAGCGATGAAGAACGCCAGGGGGAGCTGGATGACGATGCTCCAGAATGCCCACGTCAAGACATGAACCAAACCAGCACGGAATTCTTCACTCACAAACAATTTCCGATAGTTATCAAGACCAATGAACCGATCTTGACCAAGCCCGGAAGATTTCATAAAGGAGAGACGGAACGTCTCTACGATGGGATAATACATGAACATGACCAGAAACAAGAGAGAAGGGAAAATGCAAAGCGATACAAAAATCGCCCGATTTCTTTTGGCCGTCTTTTTGGTCTTGATAGGGTCGAAAATTTGAATACTCTGTACCATTCGTAACTCCTCCCAATTTAGAAACGGGCGTTCACGGACAGTGAACGCCCTCATACACTGTCTGAAAACTTATTTCTTGACCGGTCCCATTTCGTCAATCACCAGTTCTTCGAAAGCCTTCAAAGAAGATGCAACATCACTGTTGGGAAGGAAGAAACTCTGAATGGTATCATTGAGAGGGGAAGTTACTGCAGGAGGAAGATCCTGGTCCCACCAGAATTGAACGGATTGTGAAGCAGCAAATACCTTTGAAGCCATACCGGTAAGCTCAGCCTTGGCTGGAACACCAGGAACGGCGCAAATTCTGCCGGGCTCGGAAGCACAAGCTTCTACACTCATCGCATACTTGAAGAAACGAACCACTGCATCTTTCTTCGCTTCAGCGTTTTTGGTGGCAAAGAATCCGATGTCGGTCATTCCCATTACATCAGTCACCTTACCTACTCCACCAGTTACCACAGGGAAAGCATAGAAACCAATTTTCTGGTCTGTGAACTCTTTGTTGGAGAACTGTGAACACATCCATGAACCAGTCACCATCATAGCAGCCTTGCCGATTGCCATCTGCTGCTGAGCGTCACCATAGGCTTCGCCAAGAGGCTTGGTACCAAAATACCCTTTCTTCACCCACATCTGATAGGTCTTGGCTGCATTGACGAACGCATCATCAGCAAAACTCAGAGTTCTTGCCTGGGCTCTATCAAAGGCATTTCCGCCGTAACGATTTACCAAGTACATATACATTGCAAGTGCTGGCCATTTGTCTTTTGCACCACAGGCAAAAGGTTGGATGCCCTTGGCAAGCAACGTATCACAAACTGCTTCCATCTCAACGATGGTTGTAGGAGCCTTCAACCCATTGCGTGCAAAGATATCTTCATTGAGGAAAATACCTGCAACTGCAAAGAATGGTGCGACACCATAGGTCTTGCCCTTCCATGACATGGCGTCACTGGCGGCCTTGCTTCCAGGAATGCTTGCAAGCTCACTGGTCAAATCGAGTAAACGACCTGCATCAGCATATCCACCCATTACAGAACCACCCCAACTCTGAACGATTTCAGGTAGCTGGTCTACTCCTGCTGCCATGGTGATCTTGGTCTTGTCTGCAAGGCCAGGGTCGCCGAGGGGGATGTACTCGAGCTTGATGTCTGGATTTGCTTTCTGGAATCCTTCGATCAAGTCGTGGACGTAAATATGATCTGCTGCGGTATCGGGAATATCACGTCCCCAGATAGTCAGAGTAACCGGTCCACTTTCTTTTGCCGCTGTATCGGACTGTCCTTGTGCGAACGCCATCAACGGTACCAACACCAGAGCCAAACATACCAACGTAAACTTCTTCATATGGTCCTCCTTTTGGATCACAGACTTCAGTATCAATTCACCTCAGGCTCCCCGGTATTGGGAAGAGAGAGGTTTTTAAACGAATGATAAGGCAATATCCAGAGAATAGACGTAACCAACCTTGGATATAGCCGAGAACCAAGGTCTTTTCCTGTAGAGGCATCGACTTGGTCGGTCATGGCGAAAAACGAGTTCCCTGAGAACAGATGGGACGCATGCTCTTTGTCCCGATGAACGAGATCTCCCGTCACATGCAGGATCTGTTCAGCAACAAATTGATTCAAGAAAATCTTACTCAACCAAGTATTTCTACTGGTAGATGAAAGCTTCCATCCTCCCGAGACATCGTCAATACAACGGCCAGGTTTCAAAACCGTAAGCAAATGCTTTCTCAGCAATGCAAGGAACTCCTTGTTCACACCTTCCAAGGCGACCTGTTCAGGAGCGCCCGTAAAATAAGGATAGATGAGACCTTCTATGGCAGGAATGATCATTGAGCGATTACCGCCTTCAAAGACTGCAGGAATATAGCCCTCATCCTCTAAATAATAACTGCTTACCGTCTTTGCTATCTTCTCAGCCATTTCATTCGCCAGAACCTGCGAAGCAGTATCCTTAGTGGTTTTAAAGAAGCATGCAAGTGAAACAAATGCACCCCAAGCCTTTACAGCCAAATACAAATTATTCCTAGCTTGGCCAAGACTTACATCCAATGAATCATAGGTGGTTATCTCAAATCCGTCCTCACATCGTGATGAGTCGCAATCCATGATTCCATCCCCATTCTGATCTCTGTTGGAAAGAGACAGAAGCCCATCTTTCAAAACCTTTCCATATCTGGATGCCCACTTCTTATCGTTTGTTTGGTGGATGTACAAGCATGCAGACAACATCCAATTGATTGTCTCTTCATAGCTCATATAGCTGAAACAATCGAGCAAGTTTGGTAGTTCATACACAGAATGCCCTTCAGCAGTAAACCCATCAGCAACACCCTGATCATGAGAAAAGGCGATACCATACGCATCGGTATACATGGATCGTTCATGGAGGAATTCCAGCTCATTACGTACCGTCCAAGGAGAAAAAGCCAACTCCCAGAAAGCTTGGTCGACCGTCAGATCGAGGGTATTCATCATCTGATACTCACCCTCATTCACTAAAAAGATGGGGCGTCCAGAATTATCCATCAACAACTCAGAACTCGCTTGGTAGGCATGCACTGCATTGCAGAATAAAAGCGACTGGTACGCATCAAGGGGAATCTGCTCTGCCAAAGCATCCATGGCCGCAGCAGATTGTATCCGCGATGTAGATAGTTCCAGAGAATACTCCAAAACATCTTCAAGGTTTTTGAATAAACAAGCGTAATATCGTTGCATGGGAACCAGGGAAGTCACCACTCCACTTTCAAAAACCCCCAAAGCAATGGTGAAGGTCTTTTTCGTATGAGCAGGAACTAGAAATCGCAATCCTCCCTCTGTAGAGAGTCGCCTAAGCACCATGGTTCCATTAAAGGCAGCATCAACGGAGTTCCAATCAAGGACCTCTTGGACTGCTTCACAATGCAAGGATGCAAAACCATACAAGGTCTTGCTGGCCATCCCCAGCAATCTTCCGTCAGTACTATCACTAAGGGGTCTATTCACCCCCTGCATGCCAAAATAGCCGACCAGTTGATCATCCCCCTGCGTGTTGTCAAACTCCAGACTCAACAACAAGGAAGGACAGACGGCACTTCTGAACTGATTGGAATTTACAAGAGCAGGATCGGGGATTGAACCAAAAAAAGAGTTAATGGTAAACGTCAGCAACCCGGCTTTCCAGCTCTCAGTTCCCAGTCCTACCGTACGTTCCATCTGCTCTGAAGTGAACTGGGTATATGAATTCGACCTTTCTTCTTCCTTTGCAGTATAGGCAGTACTCCCTGGACCACGTCGGGCATCTCCCACAAAAGGCAGCAAGCAAGGTTTCTCATTGTCACTCTGATAGCCGATATACAACGCACGATCAGGGGGTTGTACATCACCGATGACAACGCCAGCACCCTTTCCTATCTTTCCGAGTGCAAAGGAAGCGTAAGCTCCCCAAATCCCATGCTGTGCATAGTAGTCATTCCAATGTATGTTTTCTGCCATGGTTATCCCTCGATGTAACCATACCATGGGTAGGTTGTGGGAGAAATCAGCAATAACACCCCTTTTTTTGTAGGGTTTTTCCCCTACAGAGAAACGGCATCGTTCTTCCATTCCACGGCAAACCGACGCAGTTGCCCTGCGGATGGAAGCCCAAGCTTACACTTTATGCGATCTTGATAAGAATTCACGGTTTTGGCAGAAAGATTGAGTTCATTTGCAATATCAGATGCTCCATACCCTTTGCCTATGAGCGAAAATATCTCAAACTCCCTACTGGTAAGGGCCATCGAAGGATCGATCGAGGTACCTGCAGCATAACTCTCCACCAACCGATTCTTAAGATTTGCACTGATGGCCAAATCCCCATGAAGAATCGTACGTACCGCTTCCAACAACACCTGAGGATCTTCATGTTTCATCACATACCCACGTGCTCCAGCTTTGATGGATCGCTCGCCATAGAGATTCTCATCATGCATGGAAACAACCAGAACTCCTGTCTTGGGGTAGCTTGCCTTGCATTCACACACCAAAGTCAATCCGTTTTCATTCTGCAAAGAGAGATCGATGATGGCTACATCGGGAGAAAATTTCTCTAATAAAATTCTGGCTTCAGAAATGGTGGAAGCTTCCCCAAGACAAAGAAGACCAAGCTCCTGTGCAATCAAAGTACAGATTCCACTACGATATAAAGGGTGGTCATCCACCAATATGAATGTTTTCGTCATTCTCCCCTCCTTTTACCTGCTTACACGACAAGAAACCACGGTCCCCTCAGCAGATGAATGTATACGGAGTCTAGCTCCGATCAAATTGGCACGGTATTTTAGGATCTTCAAACCCATCCCCTCGCTTTTTCCTGCCTTGAGAGAATCAAAACCCACCCCGTTGTCGGAGACTTCAACCGTAACCATACCATGGTCCATGTACATCCCGATTTTAATCTTGGTAGCCTGGGAGTGCTTGATTGAGTTGTTGAGAGACTCCTGAATGATTCTATAGAGTTGAAAGGCTTTTTCCCGTTCCCTGACAAAGAAATCCGGTTGGATATCCAGATCGATGACGACGTCCTTGGGATAATTCTTCAAATGGGCAAGCTGATATACTGCGTTCATGATGCCGTTTTCTTCCAAATCTGCTGGATAGAGGTCCCGCGCGATTTGCTTTGCGTTGTAGGCACTGGATAGAGCAGTCTGAGAAATCTGTTCAGCCATAGCGCGTTCCGCTTTGAGAGAGTCTTTTTTCAAAGCATTCTTCAAGACGGCAGCCATCACCCCGATGCCGGCGATATCCTGACAGAGGTCATCATGAATGTCTTGCCCTATCCTGGTCATGATGTTGTTTGAGTTCTCCAACAACTCACGTTCAAGCAATTTCCGTTGGGCGATCTCATCCTTCAGCTGTTTGTT
>JAQVVB010000062.1 GCA_028699215.1 Sphaerochaeta sp.
CCCATGTCGCTACACCTTGGCTTGATGGAAAGCATTCTGTGTTTGGCCATGTAGTGGAAGGACAGGATATTGTCAATGCAATCGCCCAAGGGGACAAGCTGAATTCAGTTGAGATCGTAAGGGTTGGTAGTGAAGCTGAGGCTTTCAGCGTTTCACGTGAAACATTCACTTCCTATGTAATGGAAGCTGAGAAAAAGGCCCAAGAACGCAAATTGCAGGAATCGAAGAAACTTGAAAGTGAATTCAAAAACCGTTGGCCTGAAGCAATCGTCACGAAAACAGGTCTTCGCTATGTAGTGAATCAAAAAGGTGATGGTGGAAAAAGTCCTAAACAAGGTCAGAAGGTAACCGTTCACTATACCGGTACCCTGATGGATGGAAGAGTATTTGACAGTTCTGTCAATCGAGGAACTCCAGCTCAGTTCTCAATAGGTGAGGTTATTGAAGGATGGAATGAGGCCCTTAAGACCATGACCATGGGAGAGAAGCGGACTCTTATCATTCCCCCTGAGTTGGGATATGGGACCATGGGGTATCCCGGCGTCATTCCTCCAAATTCATACCTAGTGTTTGATGTTGAGCTGATAAAGTTTTAAAATGATATATAGTATGGAGATATAAGTGAAAGAAAGGTCTATGCAGTTTGTCTGTACCCAGTGCGGTCGTATCGAAACCAAGTGGTTGGGACGTTGTCCTGATTGTGGGAGCTGGAATTCTTTTGAAGAAGAACTGGCAGCTCCTTCACCACAGAAGAGCGGCAAGACCGCTCAGATGAGTACTGAGACAAAACCGGTCTCTCTATCAGAGATCTCCGTAGAACCTGGCTTTCGCTATGAAACCGGAATATTTGAACTTGATCGTGTTTTAGGCGGAGGAGTCATGAAAGGCTCCTCCATCTTGCTTGGAGGAGAACCGGGTATCGGTAAATCCACCTTGATGCTCCAGATGATTGAGAAGTGTTCTTTTAATCGTTCTGTATTGTATGTTTCAGGAGAAGAGTCCCCTTCCCAAGTCAAGCTCCGTGCCCAGCGTCTTGAACTTTCACTTTCAAACATTTCGATCTTTTGTGATACACGAATAGAAGTATTGGTAAGCGTCCTTCAAAAAACCAAACCGGAAGTGGTTGTGGTCGACTCTTTGCAGACGCTCAGCAGCAGCGAAGTTGCTTCTCCTGCAGGATCGGTAAACCAGATACGATTCTGTTCCACTGAATTGGTGGGAGTCTGCAAGCAGATGGGGATATCCCTGTTCTTGATTGGACACGTCACTAAAGAAGGCGTGCTCGCCGGGCCGAAAGTCATCGAGCATCTTGTTGATACCGTGCTCTATTTTGATCAAGCAGGCAGTGGTGTACGTCTCATTCGTTCAGCCAAGAACCGATTCGGTTCGGTTGATGAAATCGGTATTTTCCATATGAGTGAAAAAGGGCTGATCGCCGTAGAAAACCCTTCTTCTTTTTTCATTACTGAACGAGAAGGTGAAAAAACTCCTCCAGGCATCGCGTATACCGCTGTAGTCGAAGGGACTCGGACTTTTCTGGTGGAGATCCAAGCACTCACAGTTCCTTCCAAAAATGGATTTTCCCGCGTCTACTCGGATCGGATCGACACAGCAAGAGTAACAAGGATTGCCGCAATATTGGAACGGCATGCCCAGATTCACCTTAACGACCAAGACATCTATGTGAATGTAGCAGGTGGAATGAAACTGTCTGAGGTATCCATCGAACTTCCTCTAGCCCTTGCTCTCTGGTCTGCTTTGCAAGGAGTCTCTCTTCCTTCCGGGCTTGTCTCTTTTGGGGAATTGAGTCTCGCCGGTGAAGTCCGCACCATTGGATTTGCAGAGAAACGGGAAAAAGCTGCTTCTGAATTGGGTTTTTCCCGAATCCTTTTGCCTAAGACCAACCATAGTACCGGTAAGCTCAAACAGTATCCTTGTGAAACAATTAGGAAAGCCTTGGAAATCTGTGGTACCATGAAGGTAAAGTAGCTCGTTAAGGGAAATATATGAGCAAAAGGAAAATACATCGGGCAGTTGTGTTCACTGTTTTTTTTGTCATGCTTTTCTATAGCTCGATTTTTGTCTTTTCTTTGAATAACCAGAGTTACCAAGAGAAAAAGAAAGAAGCCTATCTCATTGCATCATCACAACTTATTACTATTGAAAATGAATTTATAGGATATATGCATGCATATGAGGTCTTGGAAGGTCTCTATGCTCATCAGGTGCTGACAAAAGAAATCTGGTTGGAAATTGGTAAATCCTTGGATTTTGGAAAAGCAGTGAAGAGTTTAGAGTTGGACACAAAGAATGGTGAACACTATGCCTATCCACAAGAATCCACCCAAATCCCTTCTGAGAATATTTTTCAACCGTATAAAATCGTTTCAAACCAGTTGATTACCTTTCACTATGATTTGGCAAATCTTGGAAAATTATCGTTGGTTGTGGATGTACAGGAACTATTACAGGAAACGGACTTCATCCTGCTCACTCAGCTTGGGTATATTCACTCGCTTTCTGTGATTCCTTTACCTGGGGACGCTGAAATGATTCTCTCTCAAAGTAGGGGTTTTTCAAGTAAGGATCCTGTAATTTCAACCATCACGATAGGTGAAGCGACATGGCAACTATCCATACAAAAGACTGGATACTGGTTGGATCGCAAGCACCTTGTCATCGATAGCCTGATAGCTTTGGTGCTCTGCGTTTTGACAGCGCTTGTAGTCAGCTTTGTACTCCAGCTGACGGATCAGAAGATGGTGTTGAATGAACGATCCTGCAAAGATTATCTTACAGGAGCTGGGAATCGCAGAGTACTTGATGCCCAGCTTGCTTTGCGACTGAGGAGTACTGAGAAAGGGTTCGTTTATTGCTACATGGATATGGATAGATTCAAGTCGATCAATGACCAATACGGACATCTTATGGGGGATTTGTTGTTGCAACAATCAGCAAAACGTATTTCCAGTTGTTTGGGTAAGAAAGATGTACTGTGTAGAGTCGGAGGCGATGAATTCATTGTCATTTTAGATAGTAAGGAATCCTACTTAATGCAAATAAGTCAGATTCAGGAGACTATGAAAGAGCCGTTTATTCTTGATGGTATAACCATTTATACTTCTTTGAGCATTGGTTGGGCGCTTTTTCCTGAGGATGGGAAGGATCTTTCTTCGCTTACTGTGCAAGCTGATCAGCTGATGTATCTCATGAAAGAGGAAAAACACAAGAAGGGAGTATGAAAAAAGGCGTCCAGAGAACGCCTTTTGATTAGTAAGGGATGCAAACTAACCCAACATTGAGAGTAAGATTGGAAATACCACGACATTTCCGATTGAGCAACCAATACTGGTCAGCAAGAAGACCAAGAGCGTATGCAGTACTCGGTTTCTATACCAACCCTTGAGCGTAATGGCATCGTCACTAAGAAGCTCAAAATCCTTTACTTTTGGTTTTCTCAACGTCGCTTCCATCAGGCCGCTGACCATGCCTACTCCGATGGCAGGATGAAGGCTGGTAAGGGGAGCGGACAGAATGCTGACGATGATATTCAATGGATGGGCAAGAGCGATAAGAGCACCGATTGCGGTAAAGGACATGTTGACTGCTATCCAATAGCCGAACATTTTCATGCCCTGTGCTTCTCCTGAACTGATGAATCCATACAAAAGCAATCCGATGATGAGAATGGGGAAACCCCAAGAAAGAATTTTTCCCAGTTTGCTTGGAGGCGGAACTTCAGAGATATCGTCAAGACTGGTGTCGAGTTCTTTCTTCTCTAGCAATTCCATGGTCTTTATGATGCCGTTCTGATGTCCAGCACCAATGACTGATAACTTCTTGTTGCCTGGAGCAAGATAGATGCTGGTGGCAAGATAACGATCGCGTTCATCAATGAGAACAGCTTTTACCGAAGGGAGTTCCTTGGCCATTTCATCCATCATGGTTTGCATGACATCTGCTTTCTTGAGCTCTTCCAGTTCTTCTTCAGATATCTTTTCGTTGCTGAATACTGCTGAGATGATGGTGGCGATGAGCTTTGCCTTGTTCCATAGGTTGGACTTTCTCCAGGCACGCTTGAAGGTGATCTGAATTTCCCGATCGCATAATGAATACGGGATGTTCCGTTCTTTTGCCAATCTGGCAGCTCTGAGAATCTCTTCTCCTGGTGCACTTCCCGATTGATTGCCCATGCGTTTCTGGAAGGAAGCAAGTGCCATGTTTGCAAGCAAGAGGAATCCTTTGTTCTCTTTGAGCACCTTCTTGATGTCCATATTGGACCATGAGCTCTCTTCTTCCTTATTTTTAAAACGACCATCATCGAGTTCAAGACAGATATGGTCAGGTTCTTCACTGTCAATGTAGCTGGCAACCTCATCCACACTTTCTTTAGAGACATGAGCTGTTCCAATCAACATTATTTGTCTACCGTCAGTAAACGTGAGACGGTGTATGGTATCACTAATTTTTTCATCAATCATGCTGTCAACTATACTCAAGGAATCGTCGATAAACAAGGGAATTTGACAGAGTGAAAGGATTACTATACATTTTCATACACATGGATACCTTCCTTTATCTTGGAAAACTGGCTGCCGCTTTAATTGTAGGAATGCTTGCAGCACAATTATTTGGGCGGAAACGGTTTGTCAAGCAAACCGCACTCACCCAAACCTTTCTCGTCTATTTGTTGCTCTTTTTCATGGGCGTCAATACAGGTAGCATCGATGGAATCGTCGCACAATTTGGTACCATTGGTCTTTCAGCCTTCTTATTGACCTTGATCAGTGTCTTGGGAACGGTTGTCCTCTCTTTTGGGGTTTCGCTGTTGATTGGGAAGGATAAGAGGCCTTTGGAAGTTGCCATCGCTCCAAGAAAAGAACAGAGTTTGATCAGGAGAATCTATGATATCGTCAAGGAGCCGCTTTTCCTTGTAGGTATTGTATTTTTCGGCCTCGTCCTTCGACTGACTACACCCTTTTTCTCATGGTATCAAAGCTCTTGGGTAAGTTACCTGCTCTATGCAATGCTTTTTTGTGTCGGTATGGGACTTGTACAGAAACAGATCAGCTTCAAAGGGGTTTTCACCGATACTGGAATTCTTTTACTTCCTCTGTATACCATCCTGGGAAGTTATCTGGGAGTTTTGCTCACGCCATTGCTTACGCCTTATACAATCAAAGAAGGAATGGGTATGGTAAGCGGGTTTGGTTGGTACTCCCTTTCCGGTATCATGATCAGTGACTTGGGGTTCCCTATTTTAGGATCCATTTCATTTCTCACCAATTTGCTTAGGGAAAGCTTTTCCTTTTTTCTTGTTCCTTTTTTTGGGAGGCTTGGAAATCGGTTCTATGCTCCGGCAGTCTGTACTTCCGGAGCTACCAGCATGGATGTCACCTTGGTGTTGCTCTCAAGTCATTTTGGTACACGGACCATCATCAGCAGCATCTATCATGGCGTGGTGATGAGTTTGATAGCTCCTTTGCTTATCCCTCTTTTTTTCTAGAGAGGAAGAAGAAGCTGAGCGATTACTGCAATGTCATTTTCCTTGAGCAACCTGAGATAGATACAGCAAGGTCCGTCTTGCAAGATGTCAGCAAGAGTTTTTTCAAGAAGAGGAACAACCTCATCCTTGGTCGGCGTACCTAAAAGCTGGAAGAATGTATAAGAGCCTGGCTGGATTGCAAAATCTTTCTCCTGTAAAGGATGCACTGCTCCTTGTTCTACCGCTTGACGGATTTCTTCGGTTGGGGGATTCTGAAAGCCCGCACGAAGTACGTTCAAAAGAGAAGAGGTTTGTATGCAGGCTTCACTTCCCGTTGGTGCTTTGTCAATCCACATAAGCATCTGGTCATACACTTGGCAAAGGTCGGATGTTGAGGTGGAAAAATCTTTATATGGCATGTCTTGTATCAAATGGAGTATCATGGGTTTTGAGTTTTGCATGGGAGTAACTGTAACAAAATGAAAACGATCGGTAAAGTGGAAGGTATTGCATACACCTTGTTTCGAAAGCGAAATTGCAAGAATATCACCCTTCGGGTGCTTGCTGACGGAAGCGTGCGCGTAAGTGCTCCTCATACCATCTCCCTTGCTTCCATCGAACGGGTGATTGCTCGAAATCATGTCAAACTTGGTCAAACGATAGAACGACAGAAAAAAGAGAATGAGCCTTTCGTCCATACATGGAAAGATGGCGACTCTTTTCTTTTTTGTGGGAACATGTGTCCTTTGGTGATTGTGATTGCAGATCGTGATACAATTGATTTTGTTGATAATCGCTTCTATTTGACCTATACAGGGAAACATCCTACAGAGAAAGAGGTGTGTGTTCAGATCAAGGAAATCTTTCGTGCAACAGCAAAGAATCGAATTGCAAAGGAAATTCTCTTCTGGGCGGAAAAACTTAACCTTACGCCTCCTCCTTTTTCCATACGAGATGCAAAACGCAGGTGGGGGAGTTGTTCTGCAAATGGGACCCTCAGTTTTTCTCTCCGCTCTGCATCGCTTGATGAAGGCGATCTTTCCTATTTGGTGTTGCATGAAATGGCTCATCTTGTATATTTTGACCATGGCAAGGATTTTCATGCTTTTCTCGATATCCATCTCAAGGATTGGAAAATCCATCAGAAACATATGTTTTCTTTGCAGCGCATAACCGCGCTCAGCATATAATTCACAGCATCAGGATGTAAAAATCTTGTAAGTAAGGAGTTTGATAATGAAACCAGACAAACTAGCAGACGGCGTCTATCGTGTTTCCGCAAAAGTTGGAAATCGTGACCTGTTTGAAGGCATATGGCCGATTCCGGAAGGTGTGATGCTCAATTCCTATGTCATGAAAGGAAGTGAAAAGACAGTTTTGATCGATCTGGTGAAAGATTGGGACGGTGCTGCCGAGGCTCTTGACGGGCAACTATCAGATCTTAGGCTTGGCGAAGGAGAAATCGACTATCTGGTGATCAACCATATGGAGCCTGACCATACCGGTTCACTTGCTGCCTTTGTGAAAGCTCATCCAAAGATGGAAATCCTCTGTTCAGAGAAAGCAGTTCCTTTGATCAAGCATTTCTATAAAATTGAGAAACAGGTCCGTGCCGTCAAGGATGGTGAAAAGCTTGAACTTGGAGATAAGACGTTACAGTTTTTCATGACTCCCAATATTCATTGGCCTGAGACGATGATGAGCTATGCAATTGAGGACCAGATACTTTTCAGTTGTGATGCTTTCGGTTCGTTTGGGCGATACGAGCATTGCTTTGATGATGAACTCTCAGAAGAAGAGGAAGTTTTACTTGTCGGTGAAACCGAGCGTTATTATGCAAACATCGTTTCCTCGTTCTCTTCTTTTGTGCTTAGAGGAATCGATAAGGTGGGAGCTCTTCCGATCGCAATGGTTGCACCGAGTCATGGTATTGTTTGGAGAAGCAATCCTATGAGGATCATTACGTGGTATAAGACCCTGGCAACCTATATGAACGGTCCGAGAGAGAAGGAGATCACCCTTGTCTGGTCAAGCATGTACGGTAATACTGCAGCCCTTGTTCCGTACATAGTAGCTGGATCTGAAAGTGAAGGAATTCCTGTCCATGTCCTGGAAATCCCCAAGACTCATGAATCTTTTGTCCTTGAAAAGGCTTGGAGGTCAGAAGGCTTGATCATTGGCATGCCTACCTATGAATACAAGATGTTCCCTCCCATGTACCACATCCTCGATATCTTGGAACGCAGTCATGTAGTAGGAAGGAAGGCTATGCGCTTTGGTTCCTTTGGTTGGTCTGGTGGTGCTCAAAAGCAATATGATGCATTCGTTGCTTCCATGAAATGGGATGCTGTCGGTGTGGTGGAGTATCAGGGATATCCAGATGAAGAGGACACAAGAAGTGCATATGAGATGGCTAAAGCCATGGCAAAGTCCATCAAGAATGCATAAATTGTGAACCAAGCTTGCATTTCGCTGGAAAGGATTTACAGGGGATTCAAGTAAAGTATCATGAGTACCTTTGGTGTTGGATAAATCTGGAATGCCCAGGTTTGGAGTACTGAATGATGAATACCTTTTTTGATCAAGTATATAGGGTTGTAAAGCAGATACCTTATGGAAAAGTAGCTTCATACGGCCAGATTGCCTGTATTTTGGGATCCCCCCAAGCTTCTCGTACGGTCGGTTGGGCTATGCGTCGTTGTCCTGAAGACTTGCCTTGGCAGAGGGTCGTCATGGCTGACGGCTCTGTTTCCGGTGGAATGTTTGCCGATATACGAAAAGCCATCCTTCTTTCGGAAGGTGTGAAATTCATATCCAATGAGCGTGTTGATATGGAATCCTGTCGGTGGTCAAACGATTGAAAGGGGGAGGGCTTTCTTTTTACGAATACCTTTTGTTGTGTATGGTGAAAAGAGCCTTCTCAACAAGACAAGTGAAGAGAGGGAGCATCTCTTCACTTGATCTCATCATGGCTTCTGGATGCCATTGCACACCAAGTAGATAAGGACCTTCTTTTCCCTCTATTGCTTCAATGCCGCCGTCTTCACAGATGGCGGCTATGTGTAAGCCGGTTCCAAGGGTGTCTATCTGTTGGTGATGCAGGCTGTTCACCCACAAAGAAGGATTGTTGAAACACTTTGACAGTTGTGAATCCTGTTCAAGATTGATGGTATGAAACCCTTCAGTCACTGCTTGATAATGATTATGCTTCAAACTCGTAGGTGAACGAAGCGAGTAGTCTTGATGAAGCGTCCCCCCCAAAGCAACATTGATCAGTTGTGCTCCCCTACAGATGCCCAAGACAGGAAGGTTTCTCTTTCTTGCTTCTTTGAAGAGTTCCAACTGGAACACATCGTTTCTTTCTTCTGTTTCGCCACATAAACCATGCTTTTCTGTATGGTAGAAACAGGGATGGATATCTCCTCCCCCAGGGAAGAGCAACCCATCACAAAGATCGAGAAGATTTTCGATTTCACTTTGAACGACAGGTAAAAGAATCGGTGTGGCGCCGGCTTTCACCAATGAGGAGGTGTATGCCTCATTGGTGATGTCGCGTTTCCAAGCAGAAAAAGGGGACGTTGCGGGGGTGGTGTCCAGTGTCCCCGCTATTCCAATTACAGGCTTTCTGCTCATTTGATGATGGAAAGCAAGTGGCGGGTGAAGGTGCTTATTCTTTCAACAGAAGATATGGACAGTCTTTCTTTGACTGAATGTACATCAAACATGTCAGGACCGAAGGAAACAGAGTCCATCCCAGGAATTTTGCTGTTGATGATCCCACACTCCAAACCTGCATGGATGGCTGTGACGACTGGTTTTTTCCCTGCATATTCTTCATACGCTTTTGCACAGAATCCTGTAAGTGCTGAAGATGGGTCTGGCTTCCAAGAAGGATAAGCACCTACAAAAGAAACCGTTGCTCCACAACTCTTGAGTGCTTCTGCACATCTACGGGCTACGTCATCACGTGAAGAAAGGATTGAAGAACGGTGGCTGCTGATGACGGTGAAAACCCCTTCGTTGTAGCGAAGGATTGCGAGGTTGGAAGAGGTTTCAACAATCCCAGGAATGCTCATGCTCATTGCATCAACTCCATGAGGAGCGATGTAGAGACTTCTGATGAACGCTTCGCTCTGCTTTGCATCCACAGCATGTGAAGGAAGGTCTGCCGAAGAAAGTGTAAGATTCAAATGGGGATCGCTTACAGCATACTCTTCGCTGACTTGAGCATAGGTATTCTTGATGGAAGACTCTATTGAACTCTTATCTGCCTTGGGCGCTGCAAAGGTAATGCTGCAGGACGATGGGATGACATTACGTTTTGTTCCTCCTTGCGCAGAGATAATCATTTTGGTTTCAATTTGGGCAAGAGCTCGTGCAACCACTTTGATGGCATTTGCTCGCTGTTGATGGATCTCTCCTCCACTATGGCCCCCGAGCATTCCTCCTGAACTAAGAGTGAATGCAAGGTAATCCTTAGGAATGGGGACGATTTCGGGAGCGTATTTTGCATCTACTTCTATGCCTCCCGCACATCCGATATAGAGCACTCCCTCCTCCTCACTGTCGAGGTTGAGCAATAGCCTACTCTGAATGAGGTCCGCTTCTATGCCGAAAGCTCCGTTAAGACCTGTTTCTTCACTTACGGTGAATATGGCTTCAAGAGGACCATGTTTACAAGATGGGTCGCTTAGAATATCGAGAGCCATTGCGACGGCTATACCATTGTCTCCTCCGAGCGAGGTGTCTTTTGCATGGAGGAAATCACCATCTCTGACCAATTCAATGGGGTCGGTAAGGAAGTTGTGTGTACTCTCCGGAGTTTTTACACAGACCATATCCATATGGCCTTGCAAGGCGACGGATGGACGGTTCTCAAAACCAGGGAACGCTTTTTTTCGGATGATGACATTGCCGGTCGCATCAACAATGGTCTCAAGCTTGTGTTCTTTTGCAAAGGCGAGAAGGAATTGGCGCACTCCTTCCTCATTTCCTGATTCACGGGGGATTTGGGAAAGTTCTGAGAAATAGTTCCAAAGGTTTTCGGGTTTGAGGCCCTTGATAGCTGAATTCATGATAGGTTGCTCCTTATGTTGTTTGTGGTGTCTTTCAGGCAAAACGGTCTCTGATCAGTTCTCCATCCACAAAGAGCCCTTTCATTTGTAGGTTCTGGTCCAAGACGACGATATCAGCCTTATAGCCGGGAACCAACATCCCTTGTTTTGCAAAGGAGTAGATTCTTGCAGGATTGCTTGAGGACATTTGAGAAGCCTGTTGAATGGGTATTTCCCAATCGATGGCGTTTCTCACACCTTGCAGCATGGTTAAGGCTGACCCAAGAAATAATGAGGGATCTTCAATGCTGATGAATGATCCTTCTGGTCCAACTACACAAGGGACGCCGTTTGCTGTCATGGGACCAGTGCGTTGTTTGGTGGGCTTGAGCGAGTCGGTTACCATGACGATGTTGTCCAAGGGCTTTTCCCTAAGCAACATCTTTACCAATTCAGGATGGACATGGACCCCATCGCAAATGATTTCACATTGCATGTCCCTTTGAATGAGGATGGCTCCTACGGTACCAGGGTTGCGATGGTGTAACCGACTCATTGCATTGAAGAAGTGAGTGGAGTGGAAGATGCCGCATTGCATTCCTTCCATGATGTTTTCATAGGTTGCATCAGTGTGTCCAGCTAATAGAACGATGTTCTTTTCTCTGGCTAACAAGGCCAATTCACGCATGTGTTTAAGCTCTGGGGCTACCGTCATGCAGATAATCTTACCCTTACCAGCTTCAAAGATTTGGTTGAAGACCTCTAAATCCACAGGAAGGACCCCCAGTGGATTTTGTGCTCCAATTCGAGCCATTGAGATGAAGGGGCCTTCGACATTCACGCCCATGATCTTTGCCCCTTTCTCTTTTCCCATTGCATCGACGATGGAGGTGATCGATGCAAGCATCAGCTCGAGTTGATCGGTATATACTGTGGGCATGAATGCGCTTACCCCGAAATCAGCAAGGCGTTCGCTCATTCCAAGTATGGAAGATGCTTTGCAATCCTCAGTTCCAAATCCTCCAATTCCATGAATA
>JAQVVB010000372.1 GCA_028699215.1 Sphaerochaeta sp.
CACAGGTCTTTCACCATATGCATCTTTTTGCTCCAACTGCACGGACAAACCATCTTTCTGCATAGAGAGATTCCAACCATATGTTACTGGATATTTGCCACCCCCGTAGGTAATTGAGGCTTGAAACCCCGTAGATGCAAGCTGCTGTTTCAAAGCACAAACGATTCCAGTAACGGGAGTGAATAAAAGTTCAATCTGCAAATACGGCAAGGCAAATCTTGACGCAATCCCCCAAGCAGCATAGTGCGCATCCCATGCCTGCTGAAAAGACCGAGGATAGGCAAACACACCGTTCCAACAGAACATGGTGAAATCTGAACCAATGGAGACTTCCATCCCTCTTTGTCCAGAATCAAAAGGGATGAAGGAAAGGCTGAAAGAAGGACGTGCATACGTATATGCCATCTCTTCTGGTATGAATGAAAGCAACGAAATCGACTGATCATGCTTTACGTAGCTAAGTCGAGAAGAATCAAAAGAAAAAATAGCCTTTGAGGGATAGATGAATGAGACACGATCATATCCAGAGATTTCGAGCACCCCCTCCCAATCCAAATCAGCTGTACATTGAGCTACACTAAGGGTGTAATTTCCTTTCATTGGATTCAGTGAAAATGCAAGACTTGAATCAGCAAACACAACATAGAGGAAGAGTTGCAAAAAAAGCATCCAAAATGTTCGCATGACTGAAAAGAAACAGGATTACCCCTTTTGCTTCAGTTGATTAATCCTTACTTTAGTGGTTTAATGTCGTGGTACCAAATGTCTGGATAATCAAACTATTTTTAGTAATCATAGAGGAGTCTTTCATGGTAATTCTAACCTTGAACTGTGGCAGTTCGTCTGCCAAGTACCAAGTTTACGACTGGGAAAAAAAGGATATTCTGGCTGTCGGTGTTGTTGAGCGCATTGGCCTGGAGTATTCAACGATCGAACACAAAGCAAACGGAAAAAAGGAATATCATTCCAAATTCTCATCCCCGACCCACAAAGAAGCAATTGAACTGATCATCAAGATGCTGATGGATGAGGAATATGGAGTAATCAAGAATCTTTCAGAAATTGGAGCAGTCGGTCACCGTGTACTGCATGGTGGAGAACTCTTCAAGCAATCTGCTCTGGTCAATGATGAAGTTGTTGAACAGCTGAAGAAAGTCATTCCCCTTGGTCCCTTGCACATGCCCGCAAACATCATGGGTATTGAAGCAGCACGCAAGGCCATGCCAGATGTTCCTCAGGCAATCGTTCTCGATACCGCTTGGCACCAGACCATGCCCGCAGAAGCCTTCATGTATGCTGTTCCCTACGACTGGTACAAAAAGTACAACGTGCGTCGCTATGGTTTCCATGGAACCAGTCACCTCTATTGTGCAAAACGTGCAGCAGTACTTTTGGGCAAAAAGAATGAAGACACCAATGTCATCATCTGCCACATCGGAAATGGTGCATCAGTATGTGCGGTTAAAAATGGCGTCTGCATCGACACCTCCATGGGACTTACTCCTCTCGAAGGCTTGGTAATGGGCTCACGCTCCGGCGATATCGATCCTGCAATTATTCCGTTCATGATGGAAAACACCGGCATGTCCGCAAAAGAGATGGATACCGTCCTCAACAAGAAGAGCGGTCTCATTGGACTGTGTGGCATGAGCGATCGTCGAGATGTGCTGAATGCAGCAAAAGAAGGCAATGAAAAAGCACAGCTGAGCATCGATATTGAATGCCACAGGCTGAGAAAGTATATCGGTGGATATGCAACACTGCTTGGAAGAGTTGATGCCATTGTATTCACTGCCGGTGTCGGCGAAATGGGTGGACATATCCGCAAGGGTTCCTGTGTTGGACTTGAAGTTATTGGGGCCCAGCTTGATGAACACAAGAATGATGTTTGTCATTGCCGCAATGGTGAATTTGAAATCAGTGCAGATGACTCAAAGGTCAAGATTTTTGTCATTCCCACCGATGAAGAGCTCGTCATGACCGAAGATGCTTTTGCTCTGATGAACGGCACATACGATGTCCACACCAATTTCCACTATACCTTTGAAAACAAAGACTATGAAAACAAAGGAAGAGCCCGTGATTTGGTAAAGAACATTGAGAAAAATCCAGAATTGAAAACCATTCTGGCCATGCCTAAATAAGACAACTCAGTGGTACATACAAGACGCCTTCGGGCGTCTTTTGTGTTTTTACTCTTCTTTGTTCAAATATCTGGATAATCTGGCAAGAAACGATTCATCTTTTTCATCAAAAAGAGGATCTTTCTCTTCTTGCACAGGCAAGGATGAAGGCTTGATACCGCTGTCATACTCATTCTTAATGGCCCTATCATAGTCCTTGCCATCAGCTTTTCCCGACAGCACGTTCATCGTGATGTGCTGAGACTCCTCGCCGATACGTTGAATCTGTTCCAATTCCAGCGCATGATCTGCATGAATCTGTTGAATCTGCTTCGATGTCAACTGCATGGGAGGAAGCTCTTCTTGCAGTACATACAAGGCAGCAAATCTTGCCATTGCCTTCCCTCTTTTCACCCCTGCTCGTTCCCATGCCCCCCAAAGGCTTCCTTCTGAAGCTATGTGAATGCAATCGCCAAACAACTGAAACGCCCTGATGGCCAAATTGGAATCAGGGATCAACACCACAGCACCCCTCTTCACCTTGGAGAGGAATTTCAACTGTCCTCCCTCTGTGTCCCAACGCCCACTTGAATACCTGGGATAAAGCCCCTCTCTATCGACAATGCACAGCACATAGCGCGTATCTACAAAATCGACACCTACACTCATCGTAATTTCATCTTTGTTCATACTCATAACCATACATCCTTCCTTCTGAATGTGAAGCTATATAGGAAATCCTCATT
>JAQVVB010000001.1 GCA_028699215.1 Sphaerochaeta sp.
GCGGAACTTACCCATAAGAGACGTCTTAACGCTCTTGGACCGGGTGGTCTTTCCCGCGACCGTGCAGGTTTTGAAGTTCGTGACGTTCACTATACTCACTATGGTCGTATCTGTCCTATTGAGACTCCTGAAGGACCAAACATTGGTCTTATCGTCTCTTTGGCCAACCATACCAGAGTGAACCAACATGGGTTCTTGGAGACTCCTTATAGAAAGGTTGTCAATGGTGTTGTATCCAAACAGTATCGTTTCCTTGATGCAAATGATGAAGAGAAGTACTTCATTGCTCAGGCATCAGCAAAAATCGATAATGATGGTAACTTCCTCGACAAAGAAATTCCTGTAAGGCATAGTGGGGATTATTCAACAAAACCCCCTGCTGATATCCGATATATGGACGTTTCTCCCAAACAGGTAATAAGTGTCGCAGCTTCCTTGATTCCTTTCCTAGAACACGATGACGCAAACCGTGCACTCATGGGTTCAAACATGCAGAGACAGGCTGTACCTCTGGTATTCCCTGAGACTCCTCGTGTTGGTACCGGTATGGAAGGGAAAACTGCTTATGATAGTGGTGTACTCGTAAAGGCAAAGAGATCTGGTGTCGTCGAATATGTAAGTTCGGACAAGGTTATTGTAAGACCTGATTCTGCTGCTATCGAAGGCGAAGTCGATTATTACGATATCCAGAAATTCCAGAGGACTAACCAAGACACTTGTTTTAACCAGAAGCCGATTGTTTCTTTCGGTCAGCAGGTTGAGGCTGGACAGGTTCTTGCAGACGGTCCTGCTACCCAGAGTGCAGAACTTGCTCTTGGGCGCAATATCTTAGTTGGTTTCGTTCCATGGAATGGATACAACTACGAGGATGCCGTTTTGATCAGTGAACGTGTTGTCAAAGATGATATTTTCACTTCAGTGCATATAAAGGAATTCTCCACCGATATTCGAGAAACAAAGCTAGGGCCGGAAAAACTCACCAGAGATATTCCCAATACAAGCGAAAAAATGCTCGAGCAATTGGATGAAGACGGAATTGTCCGTATTGGTACCATGGTTCGTCCTGGTTCCATTATGGTAGGTAAAGTAACTCCAAAGAGTGAAAGCGATACTACTCCCGAGTTCAAGTTGCTCAACTCCATCTTCGGAGAGAAGGCCAAGGAAGTCAGAGACACTTCACTGAAAGTACCTCATGGTACTGAAGGTACTGTCATTGATATTCAGAGGCTGAAGAGAAGCAATAACGATGAATTGCCGCCAGGTGTTGAAGAGACTGTAAAGGTACTTATTGCCACTAAGCGAAAACTTCGTCAGGGTGACAAGATGGCAGGACGCCATGGTAACAAGGGTGTCGTAAGCCGGATTCTTCCTGAAGAGGATATGCCTTACATGGAAGATGGTACTCCTCTTGATGTTTGTTTGAACCCACTGGGTGTTCCATCCCGAATGAACATTGGGCAGTTGATGGAAACTCAGCTTGGCTGGGCTGCCGTCAAGCTTGATGAGTGGTACTCCACTTCAGTCTTCCAGAGTGCATCGATGGAGCAGATTGAAAACAAGATGAAGGAAGCAGGACTTCCCGAGAATTCCAAGACGGTGCTGTACAATGGCCATACTGGTGTTCCTTTTGTAAATCCTGTATTCTGCGGCTATATCTACTACCTGAAGTTGCACCACCTTGTCGATGACAAGATGCATGCTCGTTCAACAGGTCCTTACTCACTGGTAACCCAGCAACCTCTTGGTGGTAAAGCCCAGTTTGGTGGACAGAGACTCGGAGAAATGGAAGTCTGGGCCCTTGAGGCGTATGGCGCTGCCAATACTCTGCAGGAACTTCTGACCATTAAGAGTGACGACATGAACGGTCGTGTAAAGATTTATGAGAGTATCGTCAAGGGAGAACCCGCTACCACTGCAGGAATGCCTGAGGCATTCAATGTATTGGTTCAGGAGATCCGTGGCCTGGCTTTGGATATGTCAGTTTATGACTCCAAGGGCAAGCAGGTTCCTTTGACCGAAAGAGATGAAGAGTTGATCGCGAAGCAGTCGAAAGGCTCCCTCAACTAACCAGGAGAAGTACGGATGAAGGAAATTCAGGATTTCGATAGCATCATGATAAAGCTGGCTTCGCCGGAGCAGATCAAGGATTGGTCGTACGGTGAAGTGAAGAAGCCCGAGACGATTAACTACCGAACACTTCGACCCGAGAGGGATGGTTTGTTCTGTGAGAAAATCTTTGGTACCACTAAAGAGTGGGAATGCTACTGCGGTAAGTTCAAATCTATCCGCTATAAGGGAGTAATCTGCGATCGCTGCGGTGTTGAAGTAACCAACACCAAGGTGCGTCGTGAACGCATGGGACACATTACCCTTGCAGCTCCCGTATCCCATATTTGGTATTACCGCTCAGTCCCTTCCAGAATGAGCATGTTGCTTGATATCACCCGCAATTCGCTGCAGAGCGTTCTCTATTATGAGAAGTATGTAGTTATTAATGCGGGAGATACCAATTTAAAAGTAAAGCAGCTCTTGAGTGAAGAGGAGTATTGGCAGGCACGCGAGCAATATGGCGACTCTTTTGAAGCCGGTATGGGCGCAGAAGCAGTTCGCAAGTTGTTGGTAAACCTTGACCTTGAGGAGCTCTCTCGCGAATTGCGCGAGCAGATGCGTCTTAAGGAAGACAAGGCAGACAAGCGTTTGCTCAAGAGAATTGAAGTATGTGAAAACTTCCGTGACAGTGGCAACCGCCCTGAATGGATGATTCTTACTGTCATTCCTGTTATCCCCCCTGATTTGAGACCTATGGTCCAACTTGATGGTGGTAGGTTTGCTACCAGTGACTTGAACGATTTGTATCGTCGTGTCATCAACAGAAACAATCGTTTGGATCGTCTGGTCAAGCTCAATGCTCCTGATATCATCATCCGTAATGAAAAAAGGATGTTGCAGGAAGCTGTCGATGCATTGTTCGATAATTCAAAACGGAAAAGAGTGGTAAAGGGCGCTTCCAATAGGCCTTTGAAGAGTCTTTCCGACATGCTTAAGGGTAAGCAAGGTCGTTTCCGACAGAATCTGCTCGGTAAGCGTGTTGATTACTCAGGTCGTTCTGTAATCGTTGTAGGTCCTGAATTGAGGATGCACCAGTGCGGTCTTCCCTCAAAGATGGCTCTTGAACTCTATAAACCCTTCATTATGAAGAAATTGGTCCAAGATGGTGTTGTCTATAATATCAAGAAGGCGAAAAGTCTTGTTGAAGAAGAGACAGATGCCGTTTGGTCCATCTTGGATGAAGTTGTTCGTGAGCATCCTGTGTTGCTGAACCGCGCACCTACGCTTCACAGACTTGGTATCCAGGCTTTTGATCCAGTATTGGTCGATGGTAAAGCCATTAAGTTGCATCCCCTTGTATGTCATGCGTACAATGCTGACTTTGACGGGGACCAGATGGCTGTCCACGTTCCTTTGACTCATGCTGCCCAGCTTGAATGTTGGACGCTCATGCTTTCAGTAACCAACCTGCTTGACCCTGCAAACGGCAAGCCGATTGTTTATCCGTCTCAGGACATGGTTCTAGGTATCAACTACCTTACCAGAGAGATGGCTGGAGCAAAGGGTGAAGGCCATTATTTTGACAATATTGGTGAGATTGAAATGGCGATTGAAGTCGGCTCTCTCTCTTATAATGCCCGTATCCGTTATCGACTTGAGGATGGTAGCCGTATTGAAACGACTCCAGGCCGTGTCATTTTCAATGCTATTCTTCCAAGCGGTGTTCCTTATCAGAATGCTTGTCTCGGAGACAAGGAGCTGAAGGCTCTTATCGGCGATACGCTTAAAGCAAGGGATAACTCCATTGCAGTTGAAATGCTCGACTCCATCAAGGATGTTGGGTATAAGTATGCAACGCTTTTTGGTGCAACCATTGGGTTGTCCGACATGATTGTTCCTGTTGCTAAAAAGGCGATGGTTGATAAAGCCAACATTGAACAGCAAAAGATTCTTGATCAGTATCGACAAGGCCATATCACCCAAGAAGAACGGTACAATAGGGTTATTGAGGTATGGACTCAGACCAACGATTTGCTCACTGATGAATTGATGGGTGAATTGAAGAAGAGTCAGAATGGTTTCAACCCACTCTTCTTGATGGCTGATTCCGGTGCTCGAGGATCCAAGACACAGATCAGGCAGCTCGGTGGTATGCGTGGTTTGATGGCTAAGCCTTCTGGTGACGTCATTGAATTCCCCATCAAGTCGAACTTTAAGGAAGGTTTGTCCATCATTGAGTTCTTCATCTCCACCAACGGTGCTCGTAAGGGTCTTTCCGATACGGCATTGAAGACGGCAGAAGCTGGTTATTTGACTCGTCGTCTGGTTGATATCAGCCAAGATGTGGTTGTGAATGAAGATGATTGCCATACAATCAATGGCATCTGGCGTTCTGCAATCAAGGATGGTGATGAAATCATCGAAGGTCTTGCTGACCGTATTGTTGGACGTTGTCCTGTTGAGGATATTCTCCATCCGTTTACCCGCGCAGTCATTGCAAAGGCAAATGAAGAGATTACCGATGAGGTAGCCCAGCAAATTGAAGATGCAGGTCTTGAGAAGGTCCTTCTACGAACTGTTCTTACATGTGAAGCTAAGCATGGTGTTTGTAGAAAGTGTTATGGACGTAACCTTGCTACCAACCAGTCCGTTGTAATCGGAGAGGCTGTCGGTATCATCGCTGCTCAATCGATTGGACAACCGGGTACTCAGCTTACGATGCGTACGTTCCACGTCGGTGGTACGGCTTCAACGAGTTCTGAAGAGAATAAGATGACCTTTGGCTATCCTGTGTTGATTGGTTCCATAACCGGTACACGTGTTATCCGTGCTTCTGACTCCATGGAAGTTTTTACTCGTAAGGGTCATATTGAATATTTCCGTATCAATGCAGAAATTCAGGCTGACAAGTACGATGAACTCTTGGTTGAAGATGGTTCTGTTGTTGGTAAAGGAACTCCAATCTTTAAAAAGGATGGAGAACTTGTACTCTCTTTGGAAAATGGTTCGGTCAAGTTCCTTTCCGGTAGGATTTTCTTGGTAGGACACTCAACCTCCCAAGTGGTCAAGACTGGTTCTGAACTTCTGGTTAAGAGTGGTCAGTATGTGGAAGCACAGACTCCCATTGTTATCTTTGACCCCTTCAGTGAGCCTGTTCTTGCTGAAGAAGGTGGTTACACTTCATTTGTCGACATCAAGTTGGGAACAACCCTGCTTGAAGAAGTCAATGAAGAGACCGGAAACATCGAGAAGAAGATTACCGAACATAGTCTTGAATCTCTCCAGCCTCGTATCGAAATCACCAGTGCAGAGCATGGAAAAGGCGATTTGCTTGCTGCTTATCTCTTGCCAGGTGGTTCCTATTTGCAGATTGGCGATAATATCAAGGTTGAAAAGGGCCATATTCTTGCTAAGTTGCTTAAGGAAGGTATTAAAACCAAGGACATCACAGGTGGTCTTCCCCGTGTCGGTGAACTCTTTGAAGCTCGCCGTCCTAGAAACATTGCTGTTTTGGCCCAGGTTTCAGGTCTGGTTTCGTTTGGTCCTGTAGTCAAAGGTAAGCGTTCCATTGTTGTTTCCGATCCCTATGGCCATGAATACAAACACATGGTACCGATGGGCAAGAACCTTTTGGTTCGTGACGGTGACTCTGTAGAAGCTGCTGAACCTTTGTGTGATGGAGCCATCGATCCACATGACATTCTTGATATTCTTGGAGAGAATGCGTTGCAGTCCTTCCTTGTTGATGAAGTTCAGGAAGTCTACCGGATGCAGGGTGTAAACATCAATGACAAGCATCTTGGTGTTATTGTCAGGCAGATGCTTAGGAAGATTGAAGTTGTGCATGTGGGTGATACTAACCTGATTCATGGGCAACAGGTCGATAAGTATCGGTTCTTTGAAGAAAACGAGAGGGTTACCAGCGAAGGTGGAGAGCCTGCTGTTGGACGTCCCTTGCTGTTGGGTATCACTCGTGCTTCCTTGAGCATTGACTCATTCATCTCTGCCGCTTCCTTCCAGGAAACGACCAAGGTCTTGACAAATGCTGCAATAGCTGGTAGTAAAGATGAGTTACGCGGTTTGAAAGAAAACGTAATCATCGGCCACCTGATACCTGCCGGAACCGGTATGAAGAAGTATCGTGATGTCAAACTCAAGGATGAGGAGCTTCTTGCTCTTCAGCAGAAGGTTGATGCAGTTAAGGAATCAAGACGCCAAGAGATGATCGATGATGATGATTTCGACGTGGAAGATTTAGGAGACATGAAATCCGTAGGTGATGCTGTGGATGTGGACGATTTTGCTGACGAAGACTAGGGAGTGCGCCTGTTGGCGCAACCTGCTTCGACGAGAGTCGTTATGCAAACACACCACCGCGTCCATGCTGGGTGCGGATTTTACATAGACGTGCTGTCCGTTGGACGGCACAGATCCCTGCTTTTGTGAGAGGCGGTGGGTCAGACAACAAAAAGGGAGTGTGTCGATAAGATGCCTACTATTAATCAGCTGATCAGAAAGGGAAGGAAGACTATCGTCAACAAGACCAAGTCTCCAGCTCTTGACGGTTGTCCCCAGAAGCGCGGAGTATGCACTAGGGTCATGACCGTTACACCAAAGAAGCCGAACTCTGCTCTTCGTAAGGTTGCCCGTGTGCGCCTTTCGAATGGTATTGAAGTAACTGCTTACATCCCCGGTATTGGACATAACCTACAGGAGCACTCTGTTGTATTGCTCCGTGGGGGAAGGGTCAAGGACCTTCCTGGTGTTCGTTATCACATCGTCCGTGGTGCAAAAGATACCTTGGGTGTTGCGGATCGCAAAAGAAGCCGTTCCAAGTACGGTGCCAAGAAGCCTAAGGCTTGATAAGGGAGTAAGAAAATGTCAAGAAGAACAACTGCTCCCGTTAGGGAAGTATTACCCGATCCAATGTACAGTAGTGTCGTGGTTGAGAAATTCATCCGCCGCATGATGGTAGATGGAAAGAAATCACTTAGCACCAGAATCATTTATCAGGCTATGGCTACGATGGGTGAGAAGACTGGAGAGAAGCCCCTGGATGTATTCCTCAAGGCCCTTGACAATGTCAAGCCGGTTGTAGAGGTTAAGAGCCGCCGAGTTGGTGGTGCTACATATCAGGTTCCTGTTGAGATTCGTGATAACCGCCGTGAGGCTCTGGCAATGCGCTGGATCATCGCTGCTGCTCGCAATCGCAATGGGCACAGCATGAGCGAAAAGCTCGGTGCTGAACTTCTCGATGCTTATGCCAACACTGGTGCCGCTTTCAAGAAAAAGGAAGATACGCACAGAATGGCAGAAGCCAACAAAGCTTTCAGTCACTACCGCTGGTAGTTCTGGAAACAAAAAAAGCCGGTTATTCTTCGAGAATGGCCGGTTTTTCTTTATCTTGATAGAATTAAGAACAATCGCTTGACATAAAACTACCTTTCGAATATAGTGCAAAAGGTGTCGCAATAGCTATGTCTATGTGGCATTATGTAGAGCCAAACCAATTATTGCGAAGCAATGATAAGGTGGTTTCAGGCAGTAAGAAGTTTTTTTTAAACTTATACTAAGTCGTCAAGATGGATTCTTCCATGCTTGCCGACCTCTGGAATCCTCTTAAGAATTTGTTTCCTCATAATTAGTTTGTCTCAGTAGAAATGGTAAAGGCTTTGGGCCTTTATGAGCACATATTAATTTTTTGATTGTGACAGTTATAGAACGTCACAAGGAGGAAATGATGGCAAAAGAGAAATTTCTGAGGACGAAGCCACACGTAAACGTAGGCACCATCGGCCACGTAGACCATGGTAAGACTACCCTTACGGCTGCAATTACCATGCATTGTGCTAAGTTGTTCGGCGATAAGGCTCTCGCTTACGATTCAATCGACAACGCTCCTGAAGAAAAGGAACGTGGTATCACGATCAATACAAGACACGTTGAATACCAATCCACCAACAGGCACTATGCCCACGTTGACTGCCCGGGACACGCTGACTACATCAAGAACATGATTACTGGTGCTGCTCAGATGGACGGTGCTATCATCGTTGTTGCTGCTACTGATGGTGCAATGGCTCAGACAAAAGAACACATCCTTCTTGCTCGTCAGGTTGGTGTACCTTGCGTTCTCGTATTCATCAACAAGTGCGATCAGGTAGATGATCCTGAACTCATTGACCTTGTTGAAGAAGAGATGCGTGATCTGCTCACTGAGTATGGTTTTGATGGTTCTACTGCTCCTGTAGTACGCGGTTCTGCTTTCGAAGCAATGACCAACCCTGATGATCCTGAAGCAACCAAGTGCATTGATGAATTGCTTGATGCCATGGATGCCTTCATTCCTCTTCCGGAAAGAGCAGTAGACCTGCCTTTCTTGATGCCTATTGAAGATATCTTCTCCATTTCTGGTCGTGGAACTGTTGTTACCGGTCGTATCGAACGCGGTATCATCAAAGTTAACGAAGCTGTATCCATTGTTGGTATCAAGGACACCAGAGATTCTGTAGTAACTGGTGTTGAGATGTTCAACAAGCTCCTTGACGAAGGTCAGGCTGGTGATAACATCGGTGCATTGCTCCGTGGTGTTGACAAGAAGGATGTCGTTCGTGGACAGGTTCTTGCAAAGCCAAAGTCAATCATGCCCCATGCAAAGTTCACCGGTACTGTCTATGTACTGAGCAAGGATGAAGGTGGTCGTCACTCTCCGTTCTTCAGTGGCTATCGCCCACAGTTCTATTTCCGTACAACTGATATCACTGGCACAGTAAACCTTCCTGAAGGCAAGCAGATGATTCTGCCTGGTGACCACACCGATATTCTTGTTGAATTGATTCACCCCGTCGCCATGGACAAGGGTCTCCGCTTCGCTATCCGCGAAGGTGGTAGAACTGTAGCCTCTGGTCAGGTTGTGGAAATTACCGAATAGTTTTGTTGACGAATGTCTTGCCACCATCGTTAAGGTGCTGGCAAGACCCGTTTTTTGGAGGAAATATGGCTAAAGAAAGAATTCGGGTAAGGTTGAGAGGTTTTGATATTGAGCTTGTAGAACAGAGCTCAAAAGCAATTGTAGAAACTGTTGTCAGGGCTGGCGCTACTGTGTCTGGACCTGTCCCTCTCCCGACTCGTGTCAATAAGTACACTGTCCTGAGATCGCCCTTTGTCAATAAGAAGTCTCGCGAACAGTTCGAGATGAGAACCCACAAAAGGTTAATTGACATTTTGGATCCTACATCAAAAGTCATGGATGCCCTCATGAAGCTTGAGCTCCCTGCCGGTGTGGATGTAGAGATTAAACAGTAAGAGAGTTGAGGTAAGAGATGTTAGGGCTTATCGGCAAAAAAGTTGGAATGACACAGGTGTTTGATGCTCAAGGCAGGCTTACACCCGTGACGGTTATAAAAATTGAGGGCAATGTTGTTGTCGCAGACCGGACTGAAGAAAAGAATGGCTATACTGCCACAGTTCTAGGTTCCGTTGACAAGAAGAAAAGCACTGTCACTAAACCGTATGCTGGCCAGTTCACTAATGTATGTGAACCTAAGCAGCATGTGATTGAATTTCGTGATTACGAAAAAGAAGTCACAGTCGGCGAAGTGCTGGGCGTGGATATATTTAAGGACGCCACTTTTGTGGATGTCACAGGGACTTCTAAAGGTAAGGGTTTCGCTGGTGGTATGAAGCGTTACAACTTTTCTGGTGGCCGTGCAACCCACGGTTCAAAGTTTCACCGCGATATCGGTGGTACTGCAATGTCTTCAACCCCTGGCCGTACATTCAAGGGCCACCACATGGCTGGTCGAATGGGTACTGAGAAGACAACCATCCAGAATCTGAAGGTCGTCCGGGTCGATGAAGAGATGCAGGTCCTTATGGTAAGGGGAGCAATCCCTGGTCCCGCCCAGAGTGTCGTCATCGTCAAGAAAGCGATAAAGAAGTAGGGGCGAGATAAAATGGAAACCAAAGTCTTTTCTACCAACGGCAGTGAAGTCAGAACCATCGAATTGAATGACGCAGTCTTCAATAGAGAAGTTAGTGACGGATCGATTTACTATGCCGTAAATAATGAGCTTGCAAACCGACGTGTCGGTACTGCATGCACAAAGGGTCGCGCAGAAGTCCATTACAGTAACAACAAGCCTTATAAGCAGAAGGGTACTGGTAATGCACGTGCCGGTGATAAAAAGTCTCCTGTTTGGGTAGGTGGCGGTACTATATTTGGGCCTAAACCCCGTGACTATAGTTATGTTCTTCCCAAGAAGATGAAGCGTCTTGCGATGAAGAGCCTTCTTTCCCTGGGTGTCCAGGAAGATCGCCTTATAGTCGTTGAGGATTTTACTCCAGAAGCTGGTAAGACCAGAGACTTGAGTGCAATCATCAAGAACTTCGTCACTGACGAGACAAGAACGCTTCTCATCCTGAAGGATGACGATGTAATGATGCGCCGTGCTGCGAAGAACATTCCATACCTGCATGTCCTTTCCTATAACAGGCTTTCCGCTAAGGAGCTCCTGTATGGAAGAAAGGTACTGGTTCTGGAAACCGCCGCGAAGAATCTTAATGATTTCTACGGCGACAAATAAGGGGACCGGAAATGAGAGCAGACCAAGTAATCATTGAACCCGTCTTGAGTGAGAAATCAAATATCGCTCGTGAAGGGGAAACTAAGAAATACACCTTCAAGGTCCACATGGACAGCAACAAGTTCCAGATTCAATCAGCTGTGAAAGAGTTGTTTGGTGTTGAACCCGAGAAGTGTAATGTTATGATCGTAAAAGGCAAGCCTAAATACTCACGCGGAAAGGGTGGTAGCATCCTCGGAAACACCGGTGACTGGAAGAAGGCTGTCGTAACCCTGGCCAAGGGTGATACCATCCAGGCCATCGAAGGCGTATAAGGAGAAGTTTGAAATGGCTCTTAAATCTTACAAGCCAAATACTCCCGGCCTTCGCCAGAAGACCACTTTGGTCTTCAGCGAGCTGACTGCCAGCAAGCCTGAGAAGTCACTTACAACCAGTCTGCACAAAAAAGCTGGTCGTGATACCTTTGGGCGCATCAGCGTTCGCCGTAGAGGCGGTGGCCACAAACGTGCTTATCGAACAATCGATTTCAAGCGCGACAAATATGGTATTCCCGGTGTCGTCAAGACCATCGAATACGATCCGAACCGCAGTGTCAACATTGCATTGGTATTTTATGCCGATGGTGAGAAGCGCTACATGATCGTTCCTAGGGGCTTGACAGTTGGAACTACTGTTCTTTCTGGTCCTAGCGTACCATTAGCTACAGGTAATGCTCTTCCTTTGAAGAACATTCCCCTTGGTTTGATGGTCCACAACGTTGAACTTACTCTTGGCCGTGGCGGACAGCTTGTTCGTTCTGCCGGTCTCGGTGCTACCGTTGTCGCTAAGGAAGGAGACTATGTAACTCTTCGTCTTCCTTCTGGTGAAATGCGCTTAGTGTTTGGTGAATGCTATGCTACCCTTGGGCAGCTTGGCAATGAAGATCATATGAATGTTAACCTTGGTAAGGCCGGTGCAAGCCGCCACCTTGGAAGAAGGCCTAAGGTACGTGGTGTTGTTATGAACCCAATCGATCACCCACATGGTGGTGGTGAAGGTAAGACAGCAGCTGGACGTAACCCAGTTTCCCCTTGGGGTAAACCGGCTAAGGGTGGAAAAACCCGTTCCAAGAAGAAACCTTCCAGTTCATTCATCGTTAAGAAGCGGAAGTAGGAGAAGAAAGTGGCAAGATCAATCAAAAAAGGTCCTTTTATTGAGAAGAAACTTTATAAGAGGATTCAGGAGTCTCTCAAGACTAATCAAAAGCAGATGATCAAGACTTATTCCCGCTGTTCAACGATCATCCCTGAAATGGTAGGATTCACAATTTCTGTGTATAATGGAAAAACTTGGATTCCTGTATTCGTGACTGAAAACCTGGTTGGACATAAGCTCGGTGAGTTTTCACCCACTAGGATTTTCCGTGGTCATACAGCTTCCGACAAGAAGGTTGGCTAAACAAGATGGGTACAATGATGGAAGATAAAAAAGGTTATTCAGCAACTGCGAAGTATCTGATGGTATCGCCTTCAAAGGTTCGCCCCGTAGCAAATCTTGTTCGGAATAAGTCTTATGCGGAAGCTGTTGCAATCCTTGAGGCCATGCCCCAGAAGGGATCATTCTTGATTCTTAAGGTTTTGCAATCCGCTTGTGCAAATGCACTTGATCAGAACAAGAAGCTCGATGAAGAGAACCTTGTGGTCAAGGAATTGCAAGTTAACGAGGGTCCCAGACTCAAGAGAGTTTGGCCAAGATCCCATGGGAGACGGGATATTCTCCTCAAGAGGATGTCACACATTACCGTCGTCGTTGACGAAAAAGCAAGCGTGAGGAAATAAATGGGCCAGAAAGTAAATCCGATTGGACTCCGTCTTGGAGTCAACAAGACCTGGAAGTCCAAATGGTATGTGGACCCCAGGGAGTATGCGGACACTCTGCATGAAGATCTTAAGCTGAGAAAAGCTTTGGTTGAGTGCCCCGAGGTTCAGGGTGCTGAGATTTCGGATGTTGAAATCATCCGCAAACCACAGCGCATTACCATCGTGATCACCACCAGTCGTCCCGGTATCATTATTGGTAGCAAGGGCGCTAATGTTGAGAAGCTTGGGGCTAGACTCCAGAAGCTCACCAACAAGAAAGTGCAGATCAAGATTAAGGAAATCAAGAAGCCTGAAGCTGATGCTCAGCTGATCGCCGCAAACGTTGCCAAACAGCTTGTTGCTCGTGGCTCTTTCAGAAGAGCAATGAAAATGGCTGTTTCCAAAGCAATGCAGAGTGGAGCTCAAGGTGTAAAGATCAGATGTTCCGGCCGTATTGGTGGAGCTGAAATCGCTCGTTCCGAATGGATGAAAGAAGGTCGTGTACCTCTTCATACTCTCCGCAGCGATATCGATTACGGTTTTACCACTGCTAATACCTCCTTTGGTGCCATTGGTGTCAAGGTGTGGGTATTCAACGGTGAGATCTACGATCGTGCAGTCAAAGAAGACGCCGGTGGGCTCGTAAGAAAGCCTGCAAAGTCCGATGGCGTTGAGGCAAGGAGTTAGTAGGCCATGCTTAGTCCAAAAAGAATTAAATACAGAAAGAAACAGCGTGGAACCACTGATGGTGTAGCACACCGCGGTATTACGATTGCCTTTGGTGAATTCGCCTTGTTGGCTCTTGAGCCAAAGTGGATCACCAATCGTCAGATTGAGGCCGCCCGTGTCGCCATGACCCGTCACATTAAGCGTGGTGGTAAGGTATGGATCAGGATTTTCCCTGATATGCCGTATACCAAGAAACCCGCTGAAACCAGACAAGGTAATGGTAAGGGTGCACCTGAGGGCTGGGTAGCTGTAGTAAAGACCGGTGCCGTCATGTTTGAAATGGGCGGTGTATCTGAAGAATTGGCTCGCGAAGCTCTTGCTCTTGCGGCGTCAAAGCTTCCGATCAAGACGAAGTTCGTCGCTAGAAGGGAAGTGGAGTAAGATTATGAAAAATTCATATAAAGATTTAACCCTCGACGAGTTGGTCGCAAAGAAGGAAGCACTCCATAAGGAGTACCTCAACCTTCGCATGGGAAGAGTTCTTGGGCATGTAGAGAATCCGCTTGCTGTTCGCACTATTAGAAGGAATATCGCTCGCGTGAACACCCTCATCCACGAACATGCTCTCGGAATTCGGAAAGCAGCTAACTAAGGGAGCGCGATTAGATGGAAGCTAATAAGAAAAGTTTTACTGGACAGGTGGTCAGTGATAAGATGGACAAGACCATAGTCGTATCCATCGCCTCAAGAAGGCTGCATCCCCTGTACAAGAAGTATGTGACTACCACAAAAAAAGTGAAGGCACATGATGAGAAAAACGAGGCCAATATCGGCGACACCGTTCGTGTTGTTGAATGCCGCCACATCAGCAAAGACAAGTGCTGGCGTCTCGTTCAGATTGTCGAGCGTGCTCGGTAAACCAGGAGAGACGTTATGGTACAGATGCAAAGTTATTTGAATGTAGCGGACAACAGTGGAGCTAAGAAGGTCCAGTGCATAAAAGTTCTCGGAGGAAGCCATAGATATGTTGCCAGTGTTGGTGATATCATTGTGGTTGCTGTAAAGAACGTACTGCCTAATGGCGCCATTAAGAAGGGCGACGTAATGAAAGCCGTCATTGTTCGTACAAAGAAGGAATACCGCAGACCTGACGGTACCTATATCAGGTTCGATGATAACGCATGTGTTATTATCGATGCCAACAATAACCCGCGCGGTAAGCGTATCTTCGGACCAGTTGCCAGAGAACTCAGAGATGGCTACATGAAGATCGTTTCACTCGCGCCGGAAGTGTTGTAGGAGTGTGCACATGAAGCTTAAGAAGAACGACACCGTAAAGATTCTTGCTGGAAAAGACAAAGGTAAGACTGGTAAGATCGTAAAGGTAGACCTAGAGAAAGAAAGGGTCGTCGTCCAGGGTGCCAACATGGTCAAAAAGACCATGAAGAAGAAAAATCCGCAGGATAAGGGCGGCATCATGGAAATCGAGGCTCCGATCCATGTATCCAATGTTGCGTACGTTACCTCTAAGGGCGTCGCTACCAGGATCGGGTACAAGTTCGATGAGAGCGGAAATAAAGTCCGTTTTGCTAAAAAAACCGGGGAAGTGATCTAATGGAAAAGTTCATACCTAATTTCAAGACAAAATATCTTGAGACTGTAGCTCCGGCTCTTTTTACCGAACTTGGCTACACCTCAAAAATGCAGGTTCCTACCCTGGAGAAGATTGTCGTCAGTGTGGGTGTCGGTGAAGCAATTGTTAACAAGAAGCTTCTCGATGCTTCCGTTAAGGAACTCGAACAGATTACAGGACAGCATGTTCTAAAGACCAAAGCCAGAAAGTCTATTGCAAACTTCAAAGTTCGTGAAGGCCAGGAAATTGGTGCTATGGTTACCCTCCGCGGTGACAACATGTGGTTCTTTATCGAAAGATTGATCAGTATTGCTCTTCCCCGCGTCAAGGACTTCAAGGGTGTTAAACCTAATGCTTTTGATGGACATGGAAACTACTCTCTCGGAATTACCGAGCAGATTATTTTCCCTGAAATTGACTTCGATAAGATCGAGCGTGTCAGCGGCTTGAATATTGCCATTGTAACGACCGCGAAGACCGATGAAGAAGGCTACGCCCTGCTGCAGAAGCTTGGCATGCCCTTCGCTAAATAAGGGTGGAGATATATGGCAAAAAAATCAATGATCGTAAAGGCCAATAGGGAACCCAAGTTCAGTACCCGGAAAGTCAATCGTTGCAGAATTTGTGGCAGACCCCGTGGCTATATGCGCCAGTTCGAGATGTGCAGGATCTGCTTCCGCAAATTGGCAAGTGAAGGCCAGATTCCTGGTGTTACCAAATCCAGTTGGTAGGAGAGAAAAATGGCTGTAAGTGATCCAGTTGCTGATATGCTGACCAAAATCAGAAATGCTAGTTTGGCTAAGCATGAGAAAGTAGATATTTCCACTTCAAAGATGAAACTTCAGATTGTGAAGATTCTCAAAAATGAAGGGTACGTCAAGAACTTCAAGAAGGTTACGAAAGATGGAATTTCTTTCATCCGAGTTTTCTTGAAGTATGACGATAAGCAGAGTCCAGTACTCCACGGGATTGAACGAGTTTCAACTCCTGGTCGCCGGGTTTATACCGGTTACCGTGATATGCCCCGTGTGTACAACGGACATGGCGTCGTTGTAGTCTCCACTTCTACTGGTGTTATCACTGGTAAGAAGGCTACAGAGAACAAGGTCGGTGGCGAACTGATCTGCACGATATGGTAAGGTGGTAAAGAATGTCCAGAATTGGAAAATTGCCAATCGCAGTACCTGCAGGGGTTAAAGTTGCTGTTGCCGATGGTTTTATCAATGTTGAAGGTCCCAAAGGCAAACTCAATTGTGCATACCGTCCTGAAGTATTGATTGACAATAAGGGTAGCGAGATTATCGTATCCCCTAAGGATGAATCCAAGGCTAGTAACAGCTATCAGGGTTTGTACCGCCAGTTGATTAACAACATGGTTATTGGAGTTTCCAAAGGTTACTCCAAGACCTTGATTATCAACGGTGTCGGTTACCGCGCTGAGCTGAAAGGCAATACGCTGACGATGAACCTTGGGTACTCTGAATTGATTGAAGTCGTACTTCCCCAGGGAATTACTGCTACTCTTGAAAACCCCAATAAGGTTGCCATTAGTGGCATTGACAAGCAGCTCGTTGGTCAGACTTGTGCTGAAATCCGTTCACTCCGCGCTCCTGAGCCTTATAAAGGCAAGGGTATTCGGTATGAGGATGAAGTCATTCGTCGTAAGGCCGGCAAGTCCGCTTCGGCAAAGAAATAGTGGGTAGGGTAAAGAGATGAATAGAGTAATCGACAAAAGAAGAAAGCTTACCCGTCGTAAGCACCATATTCGAAAGAACATCTCCGGGACTGCTAGCAGACCGAGGATGAGTGTTTTCCGCAGCAATTCCCATATGTATGTTCAGGTCATTGATGATGTCGCGGGTGCAACTCTTGTTGCAGCAAGCACCGTTGAAAGCGAACTGAAAGGCTTGAGAAATACTGTTGAAGATGCAGCAAAGCTTGGTGACGTAATTGGTAAGAGAATGCTCGAGAAGAATATCGACACCTGTGTATTCGATCGAAACGGCTATCTCTTCCACGGCATTGTCAAGAGCATCGCAGACGGCGCCCGCAAAGCCGGCGTTAGGTTCTAGGGGGATACTGTGGAAAGATCTAGAGAAAGAGATAAAGACAAGAATGACGGATACGTTGAAAAGCTTATCAAGTTGAATCGTGTTGCAAAAGTAGTCAAGGGTGGTAGGAGATTCTCCTTCTCAGCTTTGGTTGTTGTAGGCGATCAGAAAGGTAAGGTTGGATATGGTTTCGGAAAGGCTAATGACGTCACCGAGGCTATTCGTAAAGCCGTTGACCGTGCCAAGACCAATATGATCGTAGTTTCTGTGAAGAAGACCTCAATTCCTCATGAAATTGTCGGTAATTATAAGAGCGCAAGTGTCCTTCTTCGTCCTGCAGTTCCAGGTACCGGTGTTATTGCCGGTGGTGCTGTTCGTGCGATCTGTGATGCGTGCGGTATCAATGACATCCTGAGCAAGTCCCTCGGTTCCAAGAATTCAATCAACACCGTTAAGGCCGCTTTTGATGCACTCGAGCATCTGTTTGATGCAAAGAGCATAGCAAAGAACAGGGGAAAATCCCTGAGCGAGATGTGGGGTTAATACGATGGCTGATGTGAAGAAGATCAAAGTTACCCTGGTCAGAAGTATTGCAAGTTCCTTGCCTGTACAGCGCAGAACTGTAAAGGCACTTGGACTTGGCAAGATTTCCAGCTCGGTTGTACATGATGCCACTCCCTCTAATCTAGGGATGGTTCGTGTCGTATCACACCTTGTGAAAGTCGAGGAGATGTAAGATGGGACAGATTCATGCACCTTATGGTGCAAATACCAAAAAGACTATCGTAGGTCGCGGCAACTCTTCAAAGGGCCGTTCCTGTGGTAGAGGACATGATGGGCAGAACTCACGTTCTGGCGGTGGTGTTCGTCTGGGTTTTGAAGGTGGGCAGATGCCTTTGTATCGCCGTGTTGCGCGCAGAGGTTTTTCTAATAGTGAGTTCAAGAAGGAGTACCAGATAGTCTCTCTTGATGTTCTTTCCGCCAACTTCGAAGATGGAGATGTGGTTACCCTCGACGTTCTTAAGGACGCTGGTTTGGTAAAGGGTTACAATGTTCAGGTTAAAGTCTTGAGCAATGGAGAACTGACCAAAAAAGTAATCATTGATGGGTTGAAGGTTTCCGCAAGCGCAATCGAAAAGATTACTGCTGCGGGTGGCGAAATCAGATAACAAAGAAGGGCTTTATGGCAAACTCCTTAGTTGAGATGTATAGAATGAAGGATCTTCGGAAGAAGATTTTCATTACCCTAGGCCTACTGGTAGTCAGTAGGATTGGGGCCGTGATTCCAATTCCTGGGATTGATCCGGAAGTTCTGAAACTGTATTTTCTTTCACAGAGTAATAGTTCCAACATCGGACTCACAGAGTATTTGAACTTTTTCTCCGGCGGTGCTTTTTCGAACTTCTCGCTCTTCATGCTTGGTGTTATGCCTTACATCAGCATGCAGATTATTCTGCAGTTGCTGATGTTAGTTGTACCTTCCTTGAAGAAGTTGGCACAGGATCCGTCAGGCCATAAAAAAATCCAGCAGTACACCAGATATGGTACGGTAATCGTTTGTTTGGTTCAATCGTATGTAATAACGATTTATGCAAACTCCATTCCTGGTGTAATGACCATGGGCCAGCTTCCGTTTACTTTGGTTGCAATGCTCACGGTTACTACAGGATCAATGCTTTTAATTTGGATTGGTAATAAGATCACCCAGTGGGGTATCGGAAACGGTATCAGCTTGTTGATTTTTGCCGGTATTGTTGCAAGAATTCCAGAGGCAATGACTCTACTGTTCAGAAGTGTCTCCGCAGGCGTTTTGAATCCTATAGTCGTTCTGGTAGTTTTTGTTATGTTTATTGTAGTTGTTGCGCTTGTTGTCTATGAAGAACAAGGTGTAAGGAAGATTCCCGTTAACTATGCTAAGCGTGTGGTAGGTCGCAAGATGTATGGTGCTCAGAGCACATATATTCCTTTTAAGATCAATCCCTCTGGCGTTATCCCGGTAATCTTTGCTTCCGCGTTGCTTTCATTCCCATTACAGATTGCAACAACTTTAGGACCAGAGGTAAGGTGGCTTGCTGCCTTTTCCAATTGGCTTAATCCTCAGGGTGCCCCCTATCTGATTATCTACACCCTGTTGATCATAGCGTTTGCTTTCTTCTATACGCAGGTGTCACTGAACCCGGTAGAGATGGCCAAGCAGATTCGAGAGAACGGAGGGTCCGTACCTGGTGTACGTTCCGAAAAGCTGGAAGAGTACCTGACTAGGGTGCTTAACCGAATTGTTCTTCCCGGTGCTGTATTCTTGGCTTTCATTGCCTTGATCCCCACGCTGGTACAGAAGTTCTTTAACTTCCCTTCATCGGTTGCAATGTTGTTCGGAGGAACGTCGCTGTTGATTCTAGTTGGCGTTGATTTGGATACCATGAGACAGATTGAGGGTGTTATGAAAATGCACCACTACGATGGGTTCAATGTGGGTAGCAAGAAGTCAAAACACATTTAGGCTTAGGAGCTAGAACATGAAAGTAAGAGCAAGTGTCAAACCGATTTGTGACAAATGCAAAGTAGTCAGACGGAATGGGGTAGTCCGCATTATTTGTGACAATCCCAAGCACAAGCAGAGACAGAGATAACAGGGTTCGGCGCAAGCCTTCCAACTCTATAAGAGAAATTCAGGAGGCCATGAATGGCGAGAATTGCATGTGTAGATTTGCCGAACAAGGCAGTGAAGATAGCCTTGACCTATATTTACGGTATCGGCAGGGTTTCGGCGGTTGATATTTGTGAGAAGACAAAAATCAATCCCGATGCAAACATCAACACCCTTTCCACTGATGATCTTGCGGTACTTCGTAAGGTCATCGAGGAAGAGTACAAGGTAGAGGGACGTCTGAGAACAGAAGTCGCTCTGAATATTAAGCGCCTTATGGACATTGGCTGTTACCGCGGCCTTCGTCATCGTAAGGGTCTTCCCGTACGTGGTCAGAGGACTAAAACCAATGCCCGTACTCGCAAGGGTAAAAAGAAGACCGTTGCGTCGAAGAAGAAATAAGGAGCAGGTAATAAATGGCTAATACAAAGCGCAAAGTGAAGAAGACGGTATATGAGGGGAATGTCTACATTCAGGCTACCTTCAACAATACCATTGTCACCGTTACCGATCTCAACGGTAATGCAGTTTCCTGGGCCAGCGCAGGCGGTCTCGGATTCCGTGGTGCCAAGAAGTCCACTCCTTATGCAGCACAGACCACCGCTGAAAAAGCAGCCAAGGCTGCTATGGATTCTGGACTTCAAGAAGTCAATGTATTTGTGAAGGGTCCCGGAGTCGGACGTGAGAGTGCTATTCGTACTTTGGGCGTTCTTGGGTTGAAAGTCAGGTCTATTCGTGACGTTACACCCATCCCGCACAATGGATGCAGACCTCGCAAGAGTAGAAGAGTCTGATGAGGAGTTAGGTAATAAATGGCAAGATATACAGGACCGAAATGCAGATATTGCAGAGCCGAGAGGACGAAATTGTTCCTTAAGGGCGAGAGATGCCATTCCGGCAAATGCCCAATGAATGATCTCAAATCCACCGGACTTCCTGGAAAGGACCCCCGCGCCCGTTCCAAGAAACCGACAGACTATGGTCTTCAGCTTCGTGAGAAGCAGAAGCTCAAGAGAACTTACTGCATGCTTGAGAAGCAGTTCAAACTGACTTTTGATGAAGCAGCAAGAACCCCTGGTAAGACTGGTGAAAACTTGATCATGTTGCTTGAGTGCAGACTTGACAACGTTGTATACCGCTTGCATTTTGCAAGTAGTCGCAGTCAGTCAGCCCAGTTCATTAACCATGGACATGTCCAGGTCAATGGCAAGCGCGTATCAATTCCTTCTTACCGTTTGAAGCCCGGTGACGTTGTCTCCGTAGGTTCACACGGCCAGAAAATGCTTACTATTAAGGAAAATCTCAAGGAATACACCAAGTCTGGAGTCTGCCAGTGGTTAACCTTGGATGCTGATGCGATGAAGGGCACCTTCGTTGCTGTTCCTAGAAGAAGTGAAGTCACCGAGCTCGAAAAGATTAACGAGCAGCTGGTAGTCGAGTTGTATTCCAGATAAGGAGTAACCATGGCACGCAAAAACCTTCTGAAGGGCTTCAAGAAGCCCAAGGGGATTACCTTCGAACACAGCTCTGTTGAGCCTAATTATGGTAAATTTATAGCTTATCCGTTTGAGAGAGGCTTCGGTACCACGATTGGCAACACGCTGAGGAGGGTTCTTCTCTCATCTATCCAGGGGTATGCCGTCACCGCCGTGAAGTTCACTAGCTTCAATGAAGATGGTGTCCCTCACATGATCTCCAGCGAATTTGAACAGCTTCCTGGTGTCCGTGAAGATATCGCGGATATCATAGCTGCTTTGAAGAAACTGCAGATTAGAATGCCCGAGGACTCGGAAGGGACTAATCTCCTAATCGAGTGCAAAGGCCCCGGTGTAGTAACCGGCGCAAACTTCGAGCGTGACCAGGTTGAGATCACCAACAAGGATCTGGTTCTGTTTACAATGATGGATGATGCCAACATTGAGATGGAAGTGCAGATTGACCTTGGTAGGGGCTATGTCCCGTCTGAAATCAACGAGAAGTACATAGAAGAAATTGGGACTATTCCAATAGACGCTACCTTCTCACCGGTTACCCGCGTTAAGTATTCGATTGAACCCACCCGTGTTGGCTATCGTAGTGATTATGACAAGCTTACACTGGAGATTTACACCGATGGTACGATAGCACCCCAGAACGCCTTGGCTGAAGCTGCTAAGATTTCGAAGGAATACTTCCAGATCTTCATCAACTTCGACGAGACTTTGATCAGTAATAATGATGAAGTTGACGAAGAAGAAGAGAGAGTGAGAAAAATTCTCAATACTTCTGTAGAGGAACTTGAGTTGACCGTAAGGTCCAGCAATTGCCTCAAGAACGCCAACATCAGAACTATCGGAGATCTGACCAAGAAAACTGAGGAAGAGATTGCAAAGACGAGAAACTTTGGAAAGAAGAGTCTCTCTGAAATCAAGGATAAGCTTAAAGAATGGAATCTCAGCCTTGGGATGACAGACTATAGCGTCTTGAAGACAGCAATCAGAGTACCAGGGAACAAGGAAGAAGAGAATGAAGCATAGGATTGGATTCAACGCGCTGAGCAGACGTTCCTCACACAGGACCGCACTAAAGCGCAACATGGTGATCTCCCTGTTCAGATACGAAAGGATCGAGACCACCAAGGCAAAGGCTCTTGAAGTTCGCAAGATGGCTGAAAAAATGATTACCCGTGCAAAGGTAGAAAGCGTTGCAAATCGCCGAATCATTGCTAAGGATATTAAGGATGAAGCCATTGTAGCAAAACTCTTCACAGAGATCGCTCCCATGTTTGCCGAACGCAAGGGCGGTTATACCCGCATCTTGAAAACCGGCAACCGTCTCGGCGATGCAGCTGAAATGGTCATTCTCGAGCTGGTCGAAAAGACTGCAAAGCCCGATAAAAAGGCCGAGAAGAAAGCTGAAAAAGCTGAAAAAGCTGAGAAGGCTGAGAAGAAAGCTGACAAGGCCGAGAAAACTGCCACTAAAAAGGCTGAATAAGGCACCAAGACAAATGTCCATGATGCTGAGAAGTGTGTAAAAGAGGAACAACAAAGCCTCGCTGGAGCACCTTCACCAAACAAACTGTCCGCAAGGGCAAAGCCGCTGTTGTAATGACGGCGGTTTTTTGCGTTTTTACTGTTGACATATTTGTGCATATAAGTAAAAGACTTTGTCGTTATGTTGCGAAATGTGTACTGTCAGTGCAGATTGCAGCCAATCTTAGCCTTGACAATACCTCCAAGCGTTCGTATGATTGTAGCATTACAATAGGGGGTAGTATATGAATATTATACTTGTTATCCTCCTTAGTTGTTTTATTGGTGTCATCTTAGGTTGGTTATGCCGTTGGCTGTATGCGAAATTTAAGCTTACCTCAGTCGAGCAGAGAGCTGTAAGACTGAATCAGGAAGCAATAAAGGAAGCGGAAGCAAAGAGCAAAGAGCTCTTGCTTGAGACTCGGGATCAGTTGTTGAAAGAACAACAACAGCAGGAACGAGAGGCTAGAGAAAGGCGAATTGAATTGCAGCGCTCTGAAAGACGACTCTTGCAAAAAGAGGAGAATCTTGAGCATAAGCAAGCTGAATTGGATGCTATCAAAAAGCAATTAGGAGATCGGGAAGCGAGTCTTTCCAGAAAAGAGCTTGATGTTGCCGCGAAAGAAGGCAGCCTGATAACTGAACTTGAACGCATCGCAGGCATGACTGCAGATGAGGCTAAAAACAACATCATGGAGAGCATGTATAACGATGCTCGGCGTGATGCGCAAATCATGATCAATAAAATCGAACAGGAAGCGCAGCTTTCTGCCGATAAGAAGGCACGTGACATCGTTGTTACCTCAATCCAAAGACTTGCTACAGAAGTCACAAGTGATGTAACCATTAGTTCTGTCAGTTTACCCAGTGATGAAATGAAGGGTAGGATTATCGGCCGTGAAGGTCGCAATATCCGTACCTTGGAAACACTCACGGGGGTTGATGTCATTATTGATGATACTCCAGAGGCTGTAGTCATATCTTGTTTCGATCCAGTACGGAAAGAGATTGCTAGAGTATCTCTTGAACGACTCGTTCAGGATGGTAGAATTCATCCTGCTCGGATTGAAGAAGTGGTCAACAAAGTAACCAAGGAAATTGGTAGAATCATCGCTGATGAAGGCGAAAAAGTCATTTTTGATCTTGGTGTTCACAACGTGGGACCTGAAACTATCAGGGCTCTAGGTCGTCTTTACTTCAGAACCAGCTATGGACAAAATGTTCTCAGCCATTCAAAGGAAGTTGCCATTCTTTCTGGTATGATAGCCAGTGAAGTTGGTGCAAACAGTGAACTTGCAATGCGAGCGGGACTGTTGCATGATATCGGAAAGGGTATCGAAACTGAGAGTGATGCAAACCATGCTGAGCTTGGTGCTGATATGGCAAAACGTCTTGGTGAAGATCCTCGTATAGTAAATGCTATATTGGCTCACCATAATGATGTAGAGCCGACAACACTTGAAGCAGTCATCGTACAAATTGCTGATGCTATCAGTGCAGCACGACCTGGTGCTCGTAGAGAGACCTTGGACAACTATATCAAGAGACTTGAATCACTAGAGAACATTGCTGAGAGTTTCAGTGGGGTTGATAAGGCATATGCCATTCAAGCTGGACGGGAACTTAGAATTCTTGTGAATAATGATACGGTTTCAGACGATGGAGCCAAGGATATAGCCAAGGGCATCGCAAGTCGCATTGAAGCTGAATTGCGGTATCCCGGTAGGATTAAGGTGACCATCATTCGAGAAATGAGGGTTGTCGAGTATGCTAGGTAGGTTACGTAGTGTCTGATTCGAAAACACTAGTTGCCCTGCTGCTCGGGGATGTCTGCGGACAACCCGGATGCAGGGCGCTTTTCATGGGCCTTGGCGCTCTTGTCAAGGATTACCGTGCAGACTTGGTCGTAGTCAATGGCGAGAATGCTGCCAATGGCTTCGGCCTTTCTGTATCCCTTATGGAACAGTTTTTCTCATATGGTGTCGATGTAATTACCAGTGGAAACCATATCTGGCAACAGGATGAACTGCGATCATATCTTGATAGCGAAAAACGTTTGCTTCGACCGGGTAATTATCCTCCCCAGGCTCCAGGCCACGGGTCTGTCGTTGTGGATTGTAAAGGTCATAAGGTAGGGGTTCTCAACCTGCAAGGGCGAATGTCTCTTCCTGCCATAGACTGTCCTTTCAGGGTTGGTATGGAGCAGGTCCAGAAGCTGCATAAACAGACACCCCTGATATTGGTCGATTTTCATGCAGAGAATACTGAAGAAAAAGAAGCTTTGGGCCTCTATTTGGATGGCAAGATTTCAATCATGGTTGGAACACATACTCATGTTCAGACTGCAGATGAGAAGATCCTCCCCAACAAGACCGCCTACATCACAGACCTTGGTCTTTGTGGGCCTTCTGAGAGTGTAATTGGATCAAAGCCTGAGATTTCAATCGCCAGACAACTGACTCAAATGCCATTACGGAGTGAAATTTCTGATAATTCTCCAGTGTTGCAGGGGGTTTGTGTTACCCTCGATACATTGACGGGCAATGCTTTACACATTGAACGCTTCAGCAGGACCTTTGCCATTTGATGAAATCACGGAAGAAGCCATTGTTGCAACTGCTCAGCAAGCAGTACGAACAATACACAAAAGATCAACTCACCGCCTTTATTGCTTGTAAGAATGTGTATGCAAATGGAGTATTGGTGACTGACCCCAGACAGCTTTTGGATTGTGAAAGCGAATTTTCATTCACTTTTGATACCTATGTTTCTCGAGGTGGCTACAAGCTGGCTCATGCTCTGGATACGTTTGCCCTTTCTGTCGATGGAATGGTGATGCTTGATGCCGGATCCTCAACCGGAGGCTTTACCGATTGTCTCTTACAACGTGGGGCAAAACTCGTACATAGTGTCGATGTGGGATATAATCAGCTGGACTGGCGTCTTAGGACCGATAGTCATGTTGTTGTTCATGAAAAGCAGAACATCATGACATTGGAAACATTATCTCCAGCACCAGAAGCGGCAGTATGTGACCTTTCTTTTCGTTCTATCGGAGGAGCTGCGTCGCATATTCTCAACCTTTGTCAGAACAGTTGGTTGGTTTCCCTAATCAAGCCACAATTTGAAGTTCCTAAGGGCCTGGCAAACTTTACCGGGGTTGTTTCGGACCCGAAGTTGTTGGAAGATGTCATGATTCGTGTCTATGAGTTCTTGTCTGAAGAAGGAGTGGGCATTCACAATGTAGTCAAGAGTCCTATTACCGGGCATAAAGGTAACATTGAGTTTCTAGCGCTTTTAAAGCTCTCGAAAGGATTGGATGTATCGGATTTTGCTGGAAAGATAACGGCTACTCTGAAATAGTCTGCTCCTCATTTTCAATGAGAAGAATCATGTCCTTTATACGAGAAAAGGATGTTGCTGTTTTTCTGATTTGTTCTTTTGCTTTGTCTTGATCAGGACTCTGTAGGAACTCTTTGGTAACATCAACATAGAGGATGCCGTTTGAAAGGGTAATCCCTATCAGGCGGGTTTCAGGATGAATATAGGAAACTGCTCCCTTGCTTAGGGCTTGCTGGTCAGGACCGGCGAGCAGACTCTCGAATGTGTCATGATACACAGAGCCTCCCAAGCGCATTTGCTGCTGTGGAAAGAGCTGGTAACCTGAAGCATAGGTCGAAAAACAGACGTCAACAGTTCGCATTTCCCTGTTCGAATGTACCGTCTCAATGTCCTGCAAAAGAGCCAATACTCCACTTTTATGTATTGACTCTTTTATGATGGGAAAACTGAAGACAACCACAATCAATGAAAACAAAAACCAAACCCCCCAAGCAAAAAGGATTCTTTTTGTGCCATGTTGGTTGTGCTGTGATTCACTTGTGTCTTTGGGGCTTTCCATGTTCTTTATTCTAGCGGAATTGGATGCGGGTTTCCAGCTTTACATGGGAGGATAAAGTCCGTATAGTACATTACATATGAGGATATTCAAGGGGATTGCAGCCTCTGGGGGACTCGCCAAAGGAAAAGCTTTGGTGCATGTCCGTTCTTCTTTGGTTGCAGAGAAACAACACATCATGGCAGGCGATGTAGCAACGGAACTTGAGAAGTTCCATAAAGCTATAGAACTTGCAAGAAAAAACTTGGAAGAACACCAGTTGCCAGAGATTTCAGCCGAACCGGCTGAGATTCTTGAAACCCATTTGATGATGCTCTCCGATCCAGACTATCTTTTACAGATTGAACAATATATAACAACAAATTTGGTTTGTGCCCAATGGGCTGTGGAATATGTAACCAATCACATGATAGAGCTTCTTGAAAAATCGTTGGATGAGGTGCTTAGGGATCGGGCCGTTGATTTCAAGGACGTCTCCTTGCATTTGCTCAACGCTCTGTCAGGGAAAGGTGCAAGAAGATTGGATTCGCTTACCGAGGATGTAATTCTTGTATCTGATTCCCTTATGCCATCAGAACTTTTTGCCATGGACAAGACGCATATCAAGGGGATTGCGTTAGATGGAGGAGGAAGAGCCAGCCATGTAGCTATTTTGGTTCGGGCTTTCAACATCCCTTCTGTGCTTGCATTAGGTACCGCTTCTCAGAAGGTCCATGATGGTGATGAAATCATTGTTGATGGCAATTACGGCGAGGTGTTCATTCGTCCCGATCTGGTCGTTTCGCAGAACTTGGATGAACGGTTCGCCCGTTGGCAACAACATGAACATGAATTGCATCAGATGGCAGACCTCCCTACGGAAATGACAGATGGTCATGTTGTTTTGTTGAAGTCGAATATCCAGACTGGCTCTGAAGTTGAGTCGGCTAAATCAATTGGTGCTTCTGGAATTGGCCTTTTTCGTTCGGAATTTTTGTTTATGGATGCTCATGGAGGTTCTTCTGAGGAACAACAATTCCAGGCATATAAACATGTTGTAGAAGCAATGTCGCCATTGCCTGTAACGATTAGAACCATCGATGTCGGTGGTGACAAAGTGGTCTCAGGGATGGGAATTGATGAGAAAAACCCGATTCTAGGCTGGAGAGCTGTTAGATTTTGTCTCTCACGAAAAGATATTTTTACCATACAATTGCGAGCGCTGCTCCGCGCAAGCGTGTATGGAAAGTTACAGATTATGTTCCCCATGATTAGTGGAGTAGAAGAGTTGAGTGCTGTTTTGCATCTCTTTGACCATGTCAAGGAAGAGTGTAAGATTGAACATATCCCTTTTGATCCTGACATCAAGGTGGGAACGATGATTGAAGTGCCGTCTGCAGCATTGTGTGCAGACATCCTCGCAAAGAAAGTTGATTTCTTCTCAATCGGAACCAATGACCTGATCCAATACACAATTGCTGTTGATCGGGGTAATGAGAAGATCGCTTATTTATATCAGCCGTTGCATCCTGGAGTTCTTCGCTCCATCAAGATGATCGTAGAGAAAGCTCATAAGGGTGGAATTCCTGTGAGCCTCTGCGGTGAAATGGCTTCAGATCCTCTCTATTCCGTGCTGTTGGCCGGAATGGGGCTGGATGAATTGAGTATGGGGTTCCAAAGCCTCCTTCAAGTCCGCAAGATTCTTCGTGATGTCTCATTCAAAGATGCCAAGCAACTTGCAGACAATGTGATGGAGATGGACTCCTATCTTACGATTACTACATACATAAGGGAGTGGATGCATGACCGATTCGATCATTTCACCACCATCTGAGACGGATACTGAGCAGTTTGATGCTCTTGAAACAAAAATGCCCGTCATCGCTATTATTGGAAGGCCCAATGTGGGCAAATCTACGCTTTTCAATCGCCTTATCGGTAAGAGAAGAGCAATCACAGACCCTACTCCAGGCGTTACCAGGGATCCTATTCCCGAGCGTTGGCTATTAGGCAATCATCCTGTCACGCTTATCGACTCCGGTGGAGTCAAGCTGGATAAAGAAGGGATGGATGGCCTGGTTGCTGAAAAGAGCTTAGGCTTGCTTGAAATAAGTGATGCAATTCTCTTCATGATGGATTGCACCGAAGTAACGCCAGAGGACCGCGAGCTCCTTGCCTATTTACGTCCGTACACAGAGAAGATTGTTTTGGTTGTCAATAAAATCGATGATCCGACGCGAAATGATCTACTCTGGGAGTACTATAGCTACGGATATCAGCGGGTGATTGGTATTTCTGCGGCACATGGTCTGGGAATCGAAGAACTCGAAGATATGTTACTTGGCATGTTGGACATGGTAAGTCTTGAAGAGGCGCCTGAAGAACCGGAAAGCGTAAAAATCGCAATTCTCGGAAAGCCAAACACAGGGAAGAGCACTCTCACCAATTTACTTGTAGGAAAGGACGTTTCTATTGTCAGTGATATTGCAGGAACTACTCGTGATGTAGTCAGAGGTGCATTTACTTACAAGGGAAGTGAATTTTCCGTACTTGATACGGCTGGTATCAGAAGAAAGAGCAAGGTTGATGAAGATGTTGAATATTATTCAGTAAATCGTGCAATCAAGACGATTGATGAAGCTGATGTCGTCCTGTTGATGATTGATAGTGTCGAAGGTCTTTCCGATCAGGATAAGAAGATAGCTCAATTGATTGTTCGTCGCGGTAAGGGCATCGTATTGGTGTTGAATAAAATTGACCTGCTTTCAGGCATTGGCAATCAAATAGATGCCATCAAGGATAGAATCAGGTTCTTGTTTCCAATTCTTGCTTTTGCTCCCATTACAGCAATCAGTGCAATTAAGGGACAAGAAATCGGTAAGTTGTTGGATACCGTATGGGGTGTCTGGAAGCAGCTGAACAAGCGAGTCGATACTTCTGTGCTGAATACTGCAATCAAGGATTGGAGTGATACGTATCAACCTCCTAGAGGAAGTCAAGGTCACTATAAGGTCTACTACGGTACTCAAATCAGTGCTAATCCAGTGAAGTTCCTCATATTTGTGAATAGGATGAAAGATTTTCCTACGATTTATGTCCAATACCTGAAGAATTGCATCAGACGCGACCTTGGTTTTACCCAGATTCCAATTGAGATTGACCAACGTGAGAGGCGGAGAAATCCTTCGTTGAATGAGCGGCCGAAGAAGATGCCGGTTTCTGATACTGCTTCAAGGTCAGCAACACCTCGAAAATCCACTGGAGGCAAAGCTGTAGCAAAGGTAAAGAGAAATAAACCAGGGAACAAGGCTGCTATGGGGAAATCCATGGAACGTACTGCTAAGCAAATTCGCAATACTAATTCCAAAAAGAGAGGCTAGGATGAGTTTTCTTGCTTCTCAAGGAATTAAGGCCCTTTGTCTGGACATCGATGGAACACTGTATTCCAAAAGAATGCTTAATTGGCGGATGTTTCGATCCTCTTTTCCCTCTCTCCGACTTGGTTTGTATTTCAATGCTGTGCGAAAGGAATATCGTGAGGTTCAAGAAATTGAGCCCACGATTCCTGCCAGTCGCAAAGGATTGCTTGCTCGACAGGCTTCTTTGGTGCTTAAGCGATACGGTATGCAGGATACTCCAGCTAATCAAGCAAAGATTGCAAAAAGAATCGATAAGCAGTTTTATAAAGCTTGGGAACGGTCTTTTCTTTCCATCAAGCCTCATGCAAAGATGCGTGAGGCCTTGGTAATGGCAAGACAAGAGGGTATGGTGATTGCAGTTTTCAGCGATTTTCCTCTTGCTGACAAGTTAAAGACGTTAGGAATTGACGATCTTGTGGATATTGCCCTTAGTGCTGAAGATAGTGGTTATCTGAAGCCCAGCAAGAAAGCATTCGCTTACTTGCTTGACCATGTGCAAGTACAACCAAATGAAATTCTTTATGTTGGGGATAGTTATAGCAAGGATTGTAAAGGATCCAAGCAGAGTGGTATGTATTCCTGTCTGCTCTCTTCATCAAAAAAAGTCTATACTGATGCTGATTTGGTGGTTGGTTCTTGGAAGGAGTTCATTTCTCTGGTACTCTGATTCAATGGAGGTTTTGTATGGGTCTGGAACTATTGCTCCCGGTTATCCTCTTCATCTTGACGCTGATAATTATTTTCATGCTCCGTTCAGATGACAAACGAGATCGTCGTTTGGACCTCCTAAAACAAAGAATGCAACATTTTACCAAGGAAGTGGAGACCATCCAGTCTCAATTCAAAGATACGGCCCAACTGACAGAAGAGAAAATCAATAAACGAGTTCTCGAAGCTAATCAGATTATGGGCAGAATGGATATGCAACTAGGGGATCTGGAAGCAAGAAGTGAGGATTTATCCAAGCTTCAGAGCGTCGTGAATACCTATCGTGACACCCTGACTCAATTGGGGGTGACCACCTCCCAGGTTGAAGAACGCATAGATCAAGTAAAACAAGAAATTGTAAGAGTTGAGTCGGTCCAAGAGTCTATTGATTCTTTTGATGCCCGCCTTCTTGCGTTTCGCAAGGAAATCGAGAAAAGCCTAGCAGAAATGGAAGAATCCATGCAAGAACACCACTTGCATGTCAAGCAGATCCAAGATGCTTCGTTTGCAAAACTCCAGTCATATGAACTGGAGGTTCAGGAAACCGAGCGGGCTAATCAGGCGAGAGTTGCTTCTCATTCTGAAGCGATACAAGAGCAGGAAGCTGCTTCTCTTTCCATTCTTAATCAGCAAATCAGTAAATTGAGGCAACTTGGTGATGATAGTGAACAGATTCTGTTCAACCATAAGAAAGTCCTGGAAGGTTCGCGTGAACAAGCTCTTGAAGATTTGCAGGTTCAACAGAATCAATATGAGTTGCTGAAAGGTGAAAGTATAAAGCTTTTTAAATTGCAATCTGAGACCTTACAAGAAATCGAAACAAAAGCACGGAACCAAATGATGGAATCCATGCATCGGTTTGTTGAAGAGAGCAATGGTACGGTTGGTGTGATTTTCGATCATGCTATCGAAAAAGCTGATGTTGCTTTCCAGACAATGATACGAACCATTCAGCAGTTTCTTAATGAATTGACTTCCCGGTTGGAGCATGCAGAATCTGTCGGCAATGCATTGCTGCAAACTGAACAGGAATCTCTGCTGGAATTCAGCCAAAGGGTGCAGATGCTTTCTGCTGAAGCTCTCAAAGCGAAAGATGAACAAGAAGAAACTGATACCCTACACAAGGAAGCTGCTGCTGGAATTCTTCTATTGCAGCAGGCATCCCAAACCCTTCATGAACAGATAGAGCAATTGAAAACCCAGAAAGAAGTCTTCGAAGCTCAGGAACAGGAATCTCATACGCAGGATTTAGCTGAGCCAGAAGCTGAACCAGAGGTTGAACCAGAAGCTGAACCAGAGGTTGAACCAGAAGCTGAATCAGAAGTTGAATCAGAAGCTGAATCAGAAGTTGAATCAGAAGCTGAATCAGAAGCTGAATCAGAAGCTGAACCAGAAGCTGAGCTAGAAGTTGAGCCAGAGGTTGAGCCAGAGGTTGAGCCAGAGGTTGAGCCAGAGGTTGAGCCAGAGGTTGAGCCAGAGGTTGAGCTTCCTGAAATAGAAGACCTGTTGGAAAGTGAAATAGACCAGGAAGAAAAACCCTGGGTTGAATATGTACCCTTGGGAGATGAAGAAGAAATCGCCTTAGAGGACGAAGAAGAGAAAAATACTTGACGCTTGCATTCTCATTTGAGTATGTTATCGACAAGCCCAGGGGTGGGCTTCTCATTATTCTATACAAGGTTAACAGAATAGGCCCGTTTTGGGAGTAATTCCAAAAGTGGGTTTGCAAATAAACATGTGCCAAGACCTTGGTTTGGTATGTGGGAAATTGAGGAATGGAATGGAAACGAAACAGGACAAGAAGAGTAAAAAAGAACAACCTGAAGTGGAAGATGCTTCCAAGGTAATGCAGGACGAACCGAAAGTCCTTCCAGAAATGGAACAGAAAGATTTGGAAATTGCACAGCTAAAGGAACAGCTCGAGAGTGCTCAGTCTGAGATTGCTTCCCTTAAGGATCAGATGCTGAGAGACCGTGCGGACAGTGATAATTTCCGCAAGCGTGTAATTCGTGACAAAGACGATGCAGTGAAATACGCCAATTCCAATTTGATCAAGGATCTTTTGCAACCTCTCGATGATTTTGACCGCGCAATTAGTGCTGCAGAGTCAGCGCAGGATTTTACAAAAATTCATGATGGCGTTGTTATGGTTAATTCACAGCTTTACGGAATGCTTGAACGAAACTGGGGCTTGTCAAAGATTGAGGCACTTGGAAAGGAGTTCAATCCAGAAGAGCATGAGGCCTGCATGGTAGTTGATGATGAGTCCTTGGATGTAGAGACCGTTCTGGAAGAATTTTCCGTTGGATACAAATTGCACGGAAGAGTGATTCGACCTTCAAAAGTAAAAGTTGGTAAACCAAACATTTGACGATTGAGCGAGGTATGAGTACCTTAGAATCATGAGGAATTCCTCATATTACATATGATAGTTATTTGGAGAGGAGAAATATAAAATGGGTAGAATAATTGGAATTGACCTGGGCACAACCAATAGCTGTGTTGCAGTTATGGAAGGCAACGACCCTATGGTCATCGCTAACAGTGAAGGACAGAGGACGACTCCCTCAGTTGTTGGTTATACTGCCAAAGGCGATCGTCTCGTCGGTCAGCCAGCTAAGAACCAGATTGTAACAAACGCTGAGAACACAGTGTATTCAATCAAGCGTTTTATGGGTCGAAAATATAATGAAGTTCCTTCTGAATTGGGAAAAATCCCTTATAAAGTAATTTCTGGATCTTCTAATGAAATAAAAGTTGACATCCGTGGTGAATCCTATTCTCCGCAGGAAATTTCTGCTGCCGTCCTTCAGAAAATGAAGAAGACTGCTGAAGACTACCTTGGTGAGACCATTACAGAAGCGGTTGTCACCGTTCCTGCATATTTTAATGATGCTCAGCGTCAGGCAACTAAAGATGCCGGTAAAATTGCTGGTCTTGACGTAAAGCGTATCGTCAACGAACCAACTGCTGCTGCCTTGGCTTATGGCTTTGGTAAGGATGCAAGTAAAGAAGAAAAAATCGCAGTATACGACCTTGGTGGTGGTACCTTTGATATTTCAATTCTTGAACTTGGTGACGGAGTCTTCGAAGTTAAGTCTACCAATGGGGATACTCATCTTGGTGGTGATGATTTCGACCAGAGGATCATCGACTGGATGGCTTCTGAATTCAAGAAATCCAATGGGATCGATCTCACCAGTGACAAGATGGCATTGCAGAGATTACGGGAAGCCGCTGAAAAGGCAAAAATTGAGCTCTCCAACTCAACCAGCACTGACATCAACCTTCCTTTCATCACCGCAGATGCTTCCGGCCCTAAACACTTGCAGATGACCCTTTCTCGCTCAAAGTTCGAGCAGTTGGTTGCAGACCTGATCGAAAGATCCAAGCTCCCTGTCAAGAATGCACTTCGTGACGCAGGTCTTACCGCTGCTGATATCGATGAAGTAATTCTTGTTGGAGGTTCTACCCGTATTCCAGCTGTCCAGGCTGCAGTTCGTGAACTTTTCAACAGAGAACCCCACAAAGGTGTTAACCCTGATGAAGTAGTAGCAATGGGTGCTGCAATCCAAGGTGGTATTCTTGGTGGTGATGTCAAAGACGTTCTGCTTCTGGATGTTACTCCGCTTTCTCTTGGTATTGAGACCTTGGGTGGTGTTAACACTCGTTTGATTGAACGCAACACCACAATTCCTACCAGAAAGAGCCAGATTTTCTCCACCGCTGCTGATGGACAGACTGCTGTTAGCATTCATGTACTTCAGGGTGAACGTGAGATGGCTTCTCAGAACAGGACCCTTGGGAAGTTCGATCTCATCGGTATTCCTTCTGCTCCTCGTGGAGTTCCACAGATTGAAGTCACTTTTGACATCGATGCCAACGGAATCGTACACGTATCTGCAAAGGACCTTGGTACTGGTAAGGAACAGAAGATCCGTATTGAATCTTCATCTGGACTGAGCGATGCAGACATTGAGAAAATGGTCCGTGAGGCTGAAGCCCATGCTGAAGAAGACAAGAAGGAGCGCGCTCGTATCGATGCTCGCAATGAGGCTGATAGCTTGGTCTACTCAACTGAGAAATCTCTCAAGGAATATGGAGATAAGATCAGTTCTGAGGATAAGACAAATATCGAGACCGCTGTTGCAGATCTTAAGAGCATTCTTAACAACCAGAGTGCTTCTGCAGAAGAGATCAAGGCAAAGAGTGAAACCCTCCAACAGGCCGCTTATAAGCTTGCTGAAGAGGTGTACAAGAACGCTTCTGCTCCAAACGGAGCTGAGGGCGCACAGCCTGAGCAACCTTCAGGTCCTACCGATGAACCTTCAAACAAGAAGCATTCAGGTGGTGATGGGGTTGAAGATGCTGATTACGAAGTCGTAGACTAAGGAATCAGAAACAGGTTACAATATTATATAGGCTTTCCATCATGTCGGCTTTAGGCCGACATGATGTTTCTTAAGTCAATTTGTTCGAAGGAAGTCGCACTGTGGCGAAACGAGATTATTATGAAGTGCTTGGAGTTGCAAAAACTGCAGCACTGGATGAAATAAAAAAGGCGTACCGAAAGCTGGCAATTGCCAACCACCCAGATAGAAATCCAGGGGATAAGGCAGCTGAAGAGCGTTTCAAAGAAGCCACTGAAGCTTACGATGTCCTCGGTGATGAAAAGAAACGCCAGATGTATGATCAGTACGGTTTTGCCGGTATTGATGGTGCAAATGGTGCAGGGCATGACTACTCGAATGTGTACCGGGATTTCAGCGATATTTTCGGTGGCGGTTTTGGTGGCGGTGGGTTTGAGGATATTTTCAGTTCCTTCTTTGGGGGTGGTAATTCCCGTTCCCAATCAAGGGGTGGACAAAGAGGCCCTGAAACGGGTTCTTCCTTACGTTATGATGTAGAAATCGACTTTAAGGATGCTGTGTTTGGTACCAAGGTGGAAGTTGCCTACTCCCATCAAGTTGCTTGTGATACTTGCCATGGCTCAGGGTCTGAAGGTGGTTCTGGAACTAAAGTATGTCCTACTTGTAATGGTTCTGGACAAGTTCGCCGAAACAGCGGTTTCTTTGCAATTGCAAGTGCGTGTCCTACCTGTAATGGTAGCGGACGAGTCATTGAGAACCCCTGTTCTGATTGTCATGGCACTGGTTTGAAACGCAAACAACAAAAGGTGAAGGTCTCCATACCTGCTGGTGTTGATAACGGAAGTAGGGTGGTGCTTCGTGGAATGGGTGATGCTGGTTCCAATGGAGGTCCTTCTGGGGATCTGTATGTCTATGTCGGGGTGAAACCACATAAGTATTTCATTCGACAAGACTATGATCTTTTCTGCCAGATTCCTATCTCTATCACGCAAGCTTCGCTTGGTGCTGATATCCAGGTTCCCACGATAGATGGCCAGTCCATTAAAGTTTCCATACCTTCTGGGGTACAGTCTGGTAAAATGTTGAGGGTACGTGGAAGAGGCGTGACGAAACTCAATTCGACCGATAGAGGGGATATGTACTTGAAACTGATGGTTCAAGTTCCAAAACGGTTGAGTTTGAAGGCTAAGAAAATTATGCAGGAGCTTTCAGATGCCCTTGGAGAGGAGGACTCTCCAACCCCTGTGCCGTTTGAAGATTAACGTAGGGCTACCCTCTGTGGTAGCCTTTTTTAGTGTAATGCTGTAAGCTTTTTATAAGCAGGAGAAGAGAATGGGAGAGAAGATATTTGGCTTTCATGCCATAGAAGAGAGCCTCAAGCAGGCCACATCGGGTTCAATTTTGTACCTATGTCGTGGGATGGGAGGCCATACAGAAGCTTTGGAGAGACAGGCTCTTCTTACTGGTAAGGTTTTGGTAAAAAAAATCGCCAAGGTTGAAATGGATCGGATGGTCGATCAAGCCGATCACCGAGGTGCCGTACTGGATATGCCTAATCCATCAGTCAAAGGGCCTTCAAGAATTCAGAACACAACCGTCAAGGAGTTTTGTGCAAAACTCAAGGATGATGAGAGTGCCCTTGTTTTGGTGTTGGATGAAATTACCGATCCCCAGAATTTGGGAGCAATCTTACGTTCGGCAGATCAATTCTCCGTAGCGTTGGTTGTTATTCCTGAAAGACGGAGTGCACAGGCCAATTCCACCGTTGTAAAGGTGTCTTCTGGAGCTGCACAATACGTTCCAATGGCTGTTGTCACCAACCTTAACAGGGAGATTGATAACCTCAAGTCCAACGGATTCTGGGTTTACGGTGCAGACATGAATGGAAAAGAATCCTATAAAGTGGTATTTCCCAAGAGGACCGTACTGGTGATGGGTAATGAAGGAAAGGGATTGAACCGTCTTACCAAGGAGCTTTGTGATCAAATCGTGTCCATTCCTATGACCGGACATATTGATTCTTTGAATGTTTCTGTCGCTACAGGTATACTTTTATACGAAGTCAGGAGACAACAAGGGGTTGCTTCAATAACTCAAAAATAGACGAGTTTTGGATTATGTATAGGATATTTGGGGTGTTTTATCTACCAAATATCCTTTTTTTGTTATTTATGCAGAGAATTTTCATTCAAATGCATAAAAAAATAAACTTTTCTTGCAAGCAGGGATTCTTTTACGTATCATAAGAGTAACTATCCCTTAAGGAGAGAAGGAAAAATGAAAAAGACACTCGCTCTTGTTCTTTGTTTCGTATTGGTTTCCGGTTTTGCATTTGCAGCTGGAACTCAAGAAACTGCCGCGGCTGCAAAACCTGCTGCCCAGGCTTTTCACATCGGTGTTGTCACCGGTACCGTTTCCCAGTCTGAAGATGACCTTCGTGGTGCAGAACGCCTCATTGAAGAATACGGTTCTGTTTCTACTGGCGGAATGATTCAGCACGTTACCTATCCTGACAACTTCATGGATGAAGCTGAGACCACCATTAGCGTTATCTCTGGCCTTGCAGACGATCCTTTGATGAAAGCAATCATCGTGAATCAGGCTATTCCTGGTACGACTGAAGCTTTCCGTAGAGTAAAGGAAAAGAGATCTGATGTTCTCTGCATCGCTGGTGAAGCCCATGAGGATCCCGGTGTAATCCAGAGCGCAGCTGACTTGGCCGTCAACAACGACTTTGTAGCTCGCGGTTACCTGATCATTCGCACTGCTCATGAACTTGGATGTGATACCTTTGTACACATTTCCTTCCCCAGACACCTCAGCTATGAGACCATGAGTCGCCGTGTGGCTATCATGAGAGCTACCTGTCAGGAATTGGGAATGAAGTTCGTTCTTGAGACTGCCCCTGATCCGACTAGTGACGTAGGTGTTGCTGGTGCTCAGCAGTATATCCTCGAGAAAGTTCCAGCTTGGATCGAGACCTATGGTCAGAAAGCAGCTTTCTTCTGCACCAATGATGCTCATACCGAACCTCTTCTCAAGCAGCTGTTGACCTATGGTGGTTACTTCATTGAAGCAGACCTCCCCAGTCCTCTCATGGGATATCCTGGCGCACTTGGAATCGACCTTTCTGCAGAAGCTGGTGATTTCACCGCTATCCTCAAGAAAGTTGAAGCTTCCATTGTTGCAAAGGGTGGAGCAGGTCGCTTCGGTACTTGGGCATTCTCCTATGGTTACACTTCAACTGCCGGCTTGGGCCAGCATGCCATCAACGTCGTCAAGGGTGAGAGCGAACTGCTCAAGCTTTCTGACCTCATGAAGGCTTATGGAAAGTATACCCCCAATGCCAAGTGGAATGGTTCCTTCTACTCAGACGTCAACACTGGCGTTCGTGCCAAGAACCATGTCTTGATTTATCAGGACACCTATATGATGGGCAAAGGCTACATGGGCAATGCAGATATCGTTGTTCCAGATAAGTATTTCGCGATCAAATAACGTATTTTATTGTGTTCCTTCAGGGGGAGAGTGTCACTCTCCCCCTTTATGGTGATTAATGGGTCTATGAGTTAGTGAATTTTTGCATGGTTATTTTTTGTATGAAGGTGTAGAATGCTTGGTCGAGACCGTTGCGTTATGTAACGTAAGAGTCACTACCAAGATTGAAAGGATTGAGTATATGAATGAAAAAGAAGCCCCGTTGCTAGAGATGCGACACATCAGCAAGGACTTTTTCGGCAACCAAGTCTTAAGTGATGTGAATTTTACACTTAAGCGAGGGGAAATCCTCGGTCTCGTAGGCGAGAATGGTGCCGGTAAGTCCACCTTGATGAAAATCCTCTTTGGTATGGATGAAATCCATCAAACCGGTGGATATGGCGGAGATATCTTACTCAATGGGGAAAAGGTGGCTTTTGCTACTTCCATTGAGGCTTTGGCTGCTGGAATTGGAATGGTTCATCAAGAGTTCTCGCTCTTGCCGGATTTTTCTGCGACGGAAAATATTCTGTTGAATAGGGAACCTCTTAAATATACGGTTTTTTCTGAGTTGTTCGGGGAACGGTTGAATATCCTGGATCGAGAAAAAATGACGGAAATTTCAGAAAAGGCCATCAAGCGATTAGCTGTTCCCCTTGATCCTGAAATGCTGGTTTCCCAAATGCCTGTCGGGCATAAGCAGTTTACCGAGATTGCCCGTGAATTAAGTAAGGAAGGCACTGGGTTGGTAGAGGGTATCAAGCTGTTGGTGCTTGATGAACCCACTGCAGTTCTTTCTGAGCAGGAAGCTGATAGCCTTCTGAAGGCCATGCGATTGCTCGCAGAGACGGGAATCGCCATCATTTTCATCAGTCATCGACTTCAGGAAATCATCGATGTATGTGATACCATCATGGTGATGCGTGATGGAAAGATCATGAAAACAGGACCTTCAAAGGGTGTCGCTATTCCTGATATTGCAAAATGGATGGTTGGACGTGAAGTCAACACTTCTGCAATTGTGCATAGAGTATTTGACTATGAAAACAAAGACATAATCCTTGCGCTACGGAATCTTTGGGTCGATATGCCTGGAGAAGTGGTCAGAAACGTTAATCTGGATGTCTATAAGGGAGAAATCATCGGTATTGGAGGGATGGCAGGACAAGGCAAGCTTGGTATTCCCAACGGTGCGATGGGGCTCTTCCCTGCTGGAGGACATGTGACCTTTGAAGGGAAAGACATTCCTCTTAATTCTCCGCGCAATTTTCTTGATGCAGGTATGGCTTTTGTCAGCGAAGACCGTCGAGGTGTCGGGTTGTTGCTTGATGAAACCTTGGAATGGAATGTCTCTTTTACAGCCATGCAAATCCAGGAAAAGTATCTGAAACAGTATCTTGGAGGATTTTTCAAGTGGCGTGACCAAAAAGCCATTGAGGAAGAAACCAATGGGTATGTGAAACAACTTGAGATCCGTTGTACCAGTACCAAGCAGAAGGCTAAGGAACTCTCAGGAGGAAACCAGCAGAAGATTTGTTTGGCAAAGGCTTTTGCTGTTGCTCCCAAACTCCTTTTTGTATCTGAACCCACACGCGGCATTGATATCGGCGCGAAGTCCTTGGTTCTCAAAGCCTTGAGAAAATATAATGAAGAGCAAGGTACTACCATTGTCATGATTTCTTCCGAGTTGGAGGAACTCAGGGCAATTTGTGACCGTATTGCCATTGTGTCTGATGGAAAGGTCCTTGGAATTCTTCCCGCCACCACGGACAGTGCCGAATTTGGACTGCTCATGGTAGGACAGAAGAGTGAGATGATAGACGGAGGTAGTGTATGAACACGCAGAATATGATTTCTTCGGTTAAATCCACTTTGAAATCTTTTGGGTTGCCCCGTATCATCATCGGTTTGTTTTTATTGCTGTTGTTTATTCTTGCTCCTTTTGTAGGGGTTAATATTGGCACCAGTCTCTCCGACACCCTCAATAGGTTCGGAATGAACGCCGTAATGGTACTGGCTATGGTTCCCATGATCCATAGTGGTTGTGGTTTGAATTTTGGTCTCCCGCTTGGAATCATTGCCGGACTTCTCGGAGGAACCCTCTCCATGCAGTTCAATTTTACTGGTCCAAGCTCCTTTATGATGGCGATATTGTTTGCTACTCCCTTTGCCGTTATCTTGGGATGGGGGTACGGCCAGTTGCTCAACAAGGTTAAAGGCGGAGAGATGATGATCGCCACCTATGTTGGATTTTCTTCGGTGGCATTCATGTGTATCATGTGGTTGTTGCTTCCCTACAGCAATCCTACGATGGTTTGGGGGTACAGTGGTTCTGGACTGCGTACCACCATCTCCACAGAAGGGTACTATCTGCATGTTCTCAACGATTTCTTTTCTATACGTTTGACAGAACACCTGACCATTCCTACCGGTATGTTCTTGTTCTTTGCGGTATTGGCTCTCATCATTTGGGCTTTTTTACATACAAAGACGGGAACTGCCATGACCGCTGTCGGCTCAAACCCGGTTTTTGCCCGTGCCAGTGGTATCAATGTCGATAAGATAAGGACCTTGAGTGTCGTCATGTCGACGTGGCTGGGAGCCATAGGCATCTTGGTGTACCAACAGAGTTTTGGATTCATCCAGCTCTATATGGGGCCGTTCTATATGGCTTTGCCTGCTGTTTCTGCCATCCTCATCGGAGGAGCCTCAGTAAATAAGGCTACGATTACCAATGTCATAGTAGGAACATTCCTCTTCCAAGGGATTCTCACCATGACACCTTCTGTCATGAATTCCATGATTCATACCGACATGTCTGAAGTCATAAGGATTGTCGTATCGAACGGCATGATCCTGTATGCCTTGACCAGAAGAACGGAGGCAACGCGATGACGCTCCAAAGAACAAAATCCCAGAAAGTTTTACGCTTTCTAGGCAACAATACCGTACCCATCCTTTTCCTGGTGATTTGTGCGTTTGGTATTCCACTCAGTGGATACTCCACAAATTACCTTGTCAGTGAGGTTGTGGTCCGTATTGCACGTAACTCCTTTCTCATTGTAAGTCTTTTGATCCCCATCCTTGCCGGTATGGGCTTGAACTTCGGCATGACCCTGGGTGCAATGGCTGGTCAGATTGGTTTGATCTTCATCAGCGACTGGGGCATTGTTGGAATTCCCGGCATGTTGCTGGCAATGATCATTTCCACTCCTATTTCCATTGCATTGGGCCTATGGTGTGGAAAGATATTGAATATGGCAAAAGGCCGAGAGATGGTGACAAGTTACATCATCGGCTTCTTCATGAACGGTATTTATCAGTTGGTTGTCCTCTATGGAATGGGAAGCATCATTCCTATCCGTTCCAGCGCTTTGGTGTTGCCAAGAGGGTATGGTATCCGAAATACCGTCAATCTGATCGGGATAAGAAAATCCTTGGATAATGTGCTTACCATCAAATTGTTTGGGGTCCCCATTCCTTTGGTTACATTTGCCGTAATCGCTTTGCTTTGTATCTTTGTTCTTTGGTTCAAGAAAACCAAGCTGGGACAGGATATGCGCTCAGTAGGTCAGGATATGGAAGTGGCGAGAGCTGCCGGTATCAAGGTTGAGCACACCCGCATTGTTTCAATCGTGATCTCGACTGTTTTTGCTGGGTATGGAATGATTCTCTATCTGCAGAACATCGGTACCTTGAACACCTACAACAGTCACATGCAAATCGGTATGTTCAGTGTTGCCGCTCTTTTGGTGGGTGGAGCAACAGTCAGCAAGGCAAATATTCGAAATGTGTTCCTAGGTGTAATACTCTTCCACTTGATGTTCATCGTTTCGCCGATGGCTGGTAAGAATCTCATTGGACAGGCACAGCTTGGAGAGTACTTCAGGGTATTCGTTTCCTATGGTGTCATTACCATTTCCTTGGTCCTGTACGAAGTACGCAAGAAACGTGACCGTGGTGATGCTGGTCAATTGCTTGCGGCTGAACAGGGGGAGGCAGAATGAAAATGAAATTTGACAGGCAATTTTGGGTTCGTTGTGCGGCAATAGTAGTTGTCCTGCTTTTTGGAATGCTGATGTTTTTCATTGGAAAACAGCACACCATACTGTTGGACAACAAAACGATTACCGTCAATGGACAAGAAATCCGTGCCTTGCAACTTGTGGAAGTGCAGGTCAACAAACTTGAATCCTTGGAATTGGCTGCTCGAGACAGAGATAAAGTCGACGTGACTCGTCAGAGTCACAAGATAACCATCACGTACACCGATTCCAATTGGAATGAGATTTCCTTTACCCGGAAGTTCAAGGTTCCCTTGATGGAAGAGATGGTGATTATTTCCATTCCCACGCTTGTTTCGGATCCTGAAGCCGACCAAAGCCTTTGGTTGGAAAAATATGAGTTGCCGGCATATGCCATTCAAGCATCACCTGAGGAAGAGGTGGTGATTACTGATGATTTGGCTGGTTTGATCTCACTCTAAAAAACAGAACCGATTATATACAAGGCACCCTTCGGGGTGCTTTTTTGTGCAGACGAAATAGGAGAACATTACATACGAAGCAATGTGTTCTTACATATAAATATTTATTTAAAAACTAGATATAATATGTTATATTACTTCATTGTTAGGAAAATCATACTTTAGGACGTGATTGGTATGCTGAAAAAAGAAGTTGCGAAATGTAAATGCTTTGTTTCGTTTGT
>JAQVVB010000373.1 GCA_028699215.1 Sphaerochaeta sp.
TATAAGCTCACCGGAGCTTCCATGGCCCATTTGAGGATCATGGATTATCTCGATCATGAGGGCGAGTCTTTTGTTGATGGAAACCTCCAAGGTGGTGAAGTGATTTCTCATCCCATCCACTTGATGAGGAAGGTTCTCAAGGGGGAGACTTGTACCTGCAATGTCGATTTTCTTGAAGACATGACGCACCTGCTTTCTCAGCTCAGTGGAGCAGAAAGCCGGGAAATCCCTACCCGTAATCAGGTGCAGAGTTGGATGGAACGACATCCTACCGGTTTGGATAAGGATGTCATTGCCTGGAGGGCTCAAAACAAGGAACGGATCGTCGGCCTTTTGGTTGAACGAATGAGAAATGAGCACAAAAAAAGCACTTTGTATCATCTGAAACCGGAATTGAGCGATAAAGAAGCAAGAAAGCAAGTACTTGCCTGGTGGCGGGAAGATAGGTTCCATCTTCATCATGCCATTCGCAATGTAGAGGATTTGAACAAATATCTCGACTATTCGATGGATGATGAGACCTTGCTCATCATGAGGGAAGCTGAAAAGAAAGGCATTCCCATATTTGCAACTCCCTATTTCTTATCACTTATCGATACCCGCAAACGTGAAGAACAAGAGCATCCTGGAAGCGATATTGCTCTTAGAAGCTATCTTTTCTATAGTAGGGACCTCGTATCTGAATTTGGTTCGATCGTAGCTTGGGAGAAAGAGGACATCGCCGAGATAGGTAAACCCAATGCAGCAGGGTGGATCCTTCCATCTCATAATATTCATCGGCGCTACCCCAATGTAGCAATTTTCATTCCCGACACCATGGGCAGGGCCTGCGGAGGGCTTTGCTCCTATTGCCAGAGAATGTATGACTTCCAGGGGGGTCGATTCAATTTTGAACTGGAAAAACTGAGGCCGAAACATAGTTGGGCCCAGCAACTCGAAATCAACATGGAGTATTTCAGAAACGATCCCTACCTCAGTGACATACTCATAACCGGTGGTGATGCTTTCATGAGTTCAGTGAAATCCATAGAAGGCATTCTCTCTGCTGTTTTGAAAATGGCTGAGCAAAAACGCCAGGACAATGAAACCAGGGCTGAAGGCGAAAAATATGCAACGATGAAACGGGTGCGGTTGGGGACCAAGATTCCTGTTTATCTTCCTCAACGGGTGACCAAGGAGTTGGTCGATGTATTGCAGAAGTTTAGGGAAAAAGCTGCAGAAGTGGGTATCAGCCAGTGTGTGATACAGACCCATATCTCTTCTGCTATGGAAATCACCCCAGACACGAAGAAAGCAATCTCCAGGCTTTTGCAAGCCGGTTGGGCGGTGACCAATCAAGAGGTGTTCACTGTTGCTGCATCAAGAAGGGGCCATTCTGCAAAACTACGTAAGGTCCTCAATGAAATCGGGGTGCTTCCGTACTATACCTTCTCGGTAAAAGGGTTCAAGGAGAACCGTGAGTTGTTTGCCACCAATTCCCGTTCAACCCAGGAGCAGATTGAGGAGAGTTCCATTGGTCAGGTGGCACAACGCTATCACAGCACGCTCAGGCCCTTTATGAGCGATGCTGAGCATATGGTGGAGAACATCGATTCAATCAGGAAGTCGGATGAAATTCCTTTCCTTTCCACTGACCGCAATACGTTGAACCTTCCTGGAGTGGGAAAGAGCAACACCTACCGTACCATCGGCATCACCGATGATGGAAGGAGAATCCTCAAATTCGAGTTCGATCATACCAGAGCCCACAGTCCTGTGATTGAAGAGATGGGTTTTGTCATCATCATTGAATCAAAATCGATTGCACAGTATCTGAGGCAGTTGGAAGCGATGGGAGAGGATGGTAAAGAGTATGAAACCATCTGGGGATATTCTGCTGGAAGCCTTGAACCGAGGAGTACGGTGTTCGAGGGAATGACGAATAGTCTCTAGAAATGGAGCTGTTGAAGAATTTTAGTTGGTGCCTTCCTTGATGTGAGTCTTGGAAGGCATGTTTTTTTCCATGGCATGAAAGAGCAGGGTGAGGCCCAAGGCAACCAGGCAACCAAGGATTACTGACAGGATTCGTTCCGCTGCGATGGTCCATTTTGCAGCTTCATATTCTTGGATGAGGACGATGACAAGTGCCGCGAGGGCACTGCGCGTAGCAGATGGGAACTGCAAGAATTGGCACACCAGAATGGTGAGAACAACTCCCATACAGAGATTGATCAACTGTGAAAAAGGAAAAAAGAAGCAGAGAAGACCTACCAAGCCCCCTGTAAGGTTGGCCTTTATTCGGTTGAGGGGAAGTGTGATGGAATCGTTCCAATCAGGGGCGAGGACCAACAACAGGCTGATGATGGACCAGTAAAGATGATATTGGGGAACCGCTTTATAGAGGGAGTAACAGATTACCGTTCCTATAAGGCATGTGGTGATGTAGAGCAAAAAGATTGGTTCAAGATATCGTAGGTGTGTTGGTCTTTCCATGGAGCAAGTATGGAAAAGGGGGTATGTGTTGTCAAGAAGGAAATAAGGGAGAGCAGACTTGTGCAAAAGATATATGACAATTCTTTAGTGATTGCTAAAAATTGGTGGATTTGCTGCTGAAAGAAGAAGGGTGTTCCTGTGAAAGTGATCACTTTGTCACGGTAAGGTTTGATGTTAGGTACTTTGGATTTTTTTGATGGAGTGTCAAATCAACGATTAATCCTGAACTTCCAGTTTTTTTGACACTCGAAGCTAAGGACTTGCCAAGTTTTGCCGCAACAGCTTGATCAGACAAATGACTTCTTCAAATGACTTCCCTCTTCTGTTTATGGCATTCAGGAGTTTTGGGACCTGCTGCTCCCTTTGCTTTTTCCTCAGG
>JAQVVB010000063.1 GCA_028699215.1 Sphaerochaeta sp.
AGGATAAAAAAAGGTGTTGTCCTCTTTGAACAACACCCAGCGCCTTATCGATGGATTTTCATCATCGATTGCTTGATCTACCGAAAATCCTCAGAAGAAACAAGAAGATATTGAGAAAATCAAGATACAAGGAAAGCGCTCCGATGATGCTTACCTTAGTGAAGGTCTCTTCGTCCATGGATGATCCATACTCATAGTTCATCCTGACAATTTTCTGGGTATCATATACGGTGAGGCCCAAGAAAATGGCTACTCCGAGAAAACTGATGATATAGTCCATTCCAGAGGAGCGGAAAAACAGATTCATCAATGAAGCGATGATGATGCCCCAAAGTCCCATTCTGAGATAGTAACCAAATCCTGAAAGATCTCGTTTGGTTGTCATGGCATACACACTCATACCGGCAAACATCAGAGCTGTGGTAAAGAAAGTCTTGTAAATGACCGCACCTGTATATACGGCGAATATGGTGCTGAGCATGACTCCCGTAAGCACGGAATAGGCAAGAAAAGCTCCAATTGCGCTACTCTGGCTCATTTTGTCTAGGCGAGCACTCAAATAAAACACCAAAGCGAATTCACCGATGATTACCAGAAGGAACCCCATGGTGTTTCCTATCAAGGCACGCATCAAAGAAGGGTTACTCGCCAAGAAAAAAGCGACGACCCCTGTAAGGCCAAGGCCTGCCGTCATCCAAAGGTATACATTTTTTACGATGCTTCGTTGACGTACTGCTACATTTTCAAGCATCGATGATCTGTTGTCTGCCATAATAGCCTCCTACACTCGTTAGTAATAATGTCTCCAATTTACTCCAAATAGTCAATGAAAATCAAACCATCCGCCCAAAAGCAAACCCCAAACAGAAGCTATGCAAGAAAGTTTTGCGATGGTATAGTAGATTTCATGAAACGGTATATACCCCTTCTATTACTTCTTGTGCTTTTAACGGGCTGTGCAACCACGCAAGGGCAGCAAGAGGACAGGACAGAACAGGTACGGTCTGCACTTCTTGAAGTGTTGATGATTGCCAGCGAGTCCATAGAAGCCAATCTCCACGCTGATTTCCAACTCTCGCAATTGCTTCCCCCCGATTCAGTCGATCTTTTGCAACAGACGCAAATCCCCAGACTCCAGGAACATCTGGAAATCTGGAAACAGCAGGTGCTCTTATCTTTTCGCAAGGCGACCTTGGAGTTGCCTGAGTTGCTTGTTCCATACATCAACAATCTGACCATTGAAGACCCGATAGCGATCATGAAAGAGAGCAACAGCAGTGCTTCCGATCTTTTAGTCGAGCGCTACGGACAAGAAATTTATGAGGAAATACAAAACCTACTCAGCCTACACCTCACTGAAAGCATGCAGACGTGGGATTTTATCAGAGACCGCTACTCCATATGGGTAGAAGGAATGGTTCTGCTGGGAAAACCTCGATTGTCTGATATCGATGAAAATCCTTCCTTTCATCTCTCTCTTCTATTTGCCCAAACCTTTGCAGAACAACTCACGAAAGAAGAAATTTATCTAAGGACCACTCCCGATTTCCAAGGTACCGGTTCTTTGTATGAAACACTTCAACAGGATACGCCGCTATGACCCTTTTCGAAAATGCGAATGAACAAGAAGCCGAAAAAAACCAGCCTTTGGCCTACCGAATGAGACCCCGTATTCTGGATGAGTATATTGGGCAGGATGCCATAATCGGAAAAGGCAGACTGCTCAGGAGAGCGATCCAAGCGGACCAGCTTTCTTCGGTAATTTTCTATGGTCCTCCGGGTACAGGCAAAACCACCTTGGCCAGAGTAATCGCCAATACAACAAAACGGCATTTCAGCACGCTCAATGCAGTACTCTCGGGAGTCAAGGAACTGCGATATGAAATTGAAGAGGCCAAAAGCCGCTTGGAGCATTTCAACCAACGGACGATTCTCTTTGTCGATGAAGTGCATCGATGGAACAAAAGCCAACAAGACGCATTGCTCCCCTGGGTGGAAAACGGCACCTTCATTCTTATCGGTGCAACCACGGAAAACCCCTACTTTGAGGTCAACGCTGCATTAGTGAGTCGGTCCAGGATTTTCCAACTGAAAAGCCTCACCGCTGAGGATTTGCATGCCATTGCAATTCAGGCTCTCCAAGACAAACAAAGAGGGTATGGGGCGTATGATGTAACATTTGAAGAGGGAGCCCTTGAACATTTGGTTGAAATAGCCAACGGAGATGCCCGAAGTCTTCTCAATGCCCTACAACTGGCGGTCGAGACTTCTGTCGATAACTTCCCCCCTCCTCCAGGCTTCCGTATTTTCATTTCCAAGGATGCTGCAGAGCAGAGCATCCAACGAAAAGCCGTTCTCTATGACAAAGAAGGGGATTATCATTTTGATGTCATCAGCGCTTTCATAAAAAGTCTGAGAGGCAGTGACCCCGATGCTTCCCTTTACTGGTTGGCAAGGATGGTGAACGCAGGCGAGGATCCAAAATTCATCTTCCGAAGAATGCTCATCAGTGCATGTGAAGATGTAGGTCTTGCAGATCCTCAGGCCATTGTGGTGGTGGAAGCTGATGCACAAGCCTTTGAGCGAATTGGATTCCCCGAGGGCCGTTTTCACCTCACGCATGCAGCTCTTTATCTTGCCACTGCACCCAAAAGCAACTCGACACTGGGATTTTTCGATGCCCTCAAGGGAGTCGAGGATGAATCCAAGGATGAAGTGCCCAACCATCTTCGGGATGGCAACAGGGATGCCAAGGGATTTGGACACGGACAGGGATATTTATACCCTCACGCTTACCAAGACCACTGGGTTGCCCAACAATACCTTCCCACCTCATTGCAGGGAAAGATTTTCTATCAACCTGGAAATCTTGGGTATGAAAAAGCCATCCAAGAGCAGGTGAACAGGCACAGAGAAGAACAGATGGAAAGCATAGAAGAAGATGCGTTTGTCGAGAACCTGACGTACTCCCCGGGGGACAAGGAGCGACAGCGCTGGTTGAGCAGAACCACCAGTGAACGAGGAATCATGCTCCAGAGCATACGGGATACGCTTTTTTCCTGCATCCATATCCGTAGAAGCGATCGGGTTCTGGTTTGCAATGCCGGCCATGGGCTTCTTCTTTGGGAAGCCTACCGGCAGACACCTGAGGGGTTGGTCATTGCCCAGGTCCAGAACAAGGAGCAAGAGGAGCACATAACGCATTATGCGCAGAATCTACAGAATCTTGAGCGCCCCATCGTTTTCCAAAAGAGACTGCAAGAATTATTACCCACCCTTGAAGAAGGACTGCTTTTCGAAGTGATGGTTGGACGCAACGTTTTCACCCGTTTGGATCAAGACAAAAAAGTGCTTTCCCTCATCAAGGAGCGATTATCACCAAAGGGGGTCATTCACTTTGCAGAGATCGTTCCCTCTCAGGGTTCAAGACTCTCTCAATTCTGTTCAGGGGAGCTCAAGGAACATCTTGCCCTTGCTGAGGAGAGTATGTATGGAAAGACAGGTAATGAGCTTTCCAACTGGAACAGTTTGGATTTGAAGACTGTGTTCGAACAACAAGATCTGGTTGTTCACCTGCAAGAAAAGGATCTGTACGAAAACCGTTTCATTTCTGAAAGAGATATTCATCAATGGATCCAAAACTCCTATGCTCCCTCTTGGAAGCAAAAAGGAGTGGAAATCAATCCTGAGGAAATAGAGAAGGCAGTGTGCAAGGTACTTGCCAACCAAAATCTTAGATGGAAACATCATATAGCATTTGTACAGGCTGCAGTATCCCCTTCACTGCTCAAAGAAGACCCAGCATCCTCAGATGGAAAAGCCGAGAATGCCTGCAAAAGCTGGAGAGAGGTGGAAGCAAAGACCCATCCAAATAAGTGATTGCCTGCAAAAGCATTGGTTGCGTTCCAGGAAAAAGCGGGTTTTTTTCCTATGGGGTTGTTGACAAACAAATGGGTTTAAGGCATAGTATGCAACGTTGAAATGCACTGGTGATGAGCCTATGCTTCAGCTGTATATGGTGGAAGTAGTTCAATGGTAGAGCACCAGATTGTGGATCTGGCTGTTGCGGGTTCGAGCCCCGTCTTCCACCCTTCTGGAATGCAAACGCGCTCGTAGCTCAGCTGGATAGAGCGCCGGACTTCGAATCCGTAGGTCGAAGGTTCGAATCCTTCCGGGCGCAGACTGGATTTGTTTTTTGAAAATGTACTTTGTCATGGGCCGCTAGCTCAGCTGGTAGAGCAACAGACTCTTAATCTGTGGGTCAAAGGTTCGATCCCTTTGCGGCTCAATACATGGCGAACCTCTTTGGGGGCACGACATGCACCGCGAGAGTGGTGAAATTGGCATACACGCCAGACTTAGGATCTGGTACCTTACGGTGTAGGGGTTCAAGTCCCCTCTCTCGCATAGTACAATACTCCAATCTGACGAAAAGCTGATTGGTTTTTGCGAAAGTAGCTCAGTGGTAGAGCTCCACCTTGCCAAGGTGGATGTCGCGGGTTCAAGTCCCGTCTTTCGCTCTCAAGCGACTCGGAGTTATTCGGGTCGCTTTTTTTGTTTGTTTTTTCTGCAACTGCTTACTAAAGTGGTGGTTGCTCTACAACAATTGTTGTATATTGGTTTATACTGACGCTTAGCAAATTGTGTGATGGCACCTCGAAAGAGTACATCGCCTAGGATATACTGGTCCAACCCGGACCGAAAGGATGAGGATAGCATGATCGCTGATAAGAGTATTAAAGAACTGGAGAATTCCTCCGTCGCGCTGACGGTCACCGTGACCGCTGACACCATTGAAGAAGGCTACAAGGCTGCATTGAACAAATATGCTGCTACTATCCAGCTCAAGGGTTTCAGAAAAGGTAAGGCTCCCCTTTCTGTAATGGAAGGAAAATTTGGCAAGGCAATCCGTGAGGAAAGTACTTTCAATACCATCGAAGAGTCATTGAAAGAGGCCCTTGAAACTGTAGAAGAAAAGTACAAGCCTCTTGCCTATAGCACTCCTGAGCTTCAGGATGAAGAGACCCTTCTTCCCTTCAAGGCTGACTCTGATGTCACATTCACCGTCAATTATGATGTCATGCCTACTTTTGAGCTTCCTACCTATACCGGTCTGAGCATCACTGTTCCCAAGGTATCCGTACCCGAGGAAGAGGTAACTAAAGAGATCGAGAAGCTCAGAGAACAGAATGCAATGGTCATCGATAAGGATGGCGCAGCTGCAGTAGGTGATATCGTCACCGTTGATTACGTAGAACTTGATGAAGAAAACAATGAAGTCGCCGGTTCTGAACGCAAAGACTTCGTATTCACCATGGGCAGTGGCTATAACTTCTACCAGATCGACACTGATCTCGTAGACATGAAAGCCGGTGATGAGAAGACGTTCGCAAAAACCTATGCAGAAGATTCCACCGTCGAAGGCTATGCTGGAAAGACCATTACACTCAAGGTTGCCCTCAAGGCTGTCAAGACTCGTGACATTCCTGCATTGGATGACGAATTTGCACAGGACGTCAAGGAAGAATACAAGACTGTCGAAGACTTGGTTAACGCAACCCGTGAGAAGCTTGAGTCCGCTCTTGCTGCAAAGCTTGAAGAAACCAAGCTCAATGCACTGAGTGAAGAACTACTCAAGGGAACTACCATCGACATCCCCAAGAGCATGATCGACCTCGAGATCGAACAGAGCTGGAAACGATATGTCAAACAGACCGGTCTCAGCGAAGATCAGATCTTGAAGTTCCTCGAGTATCAGAACAAGACCAAGGAAGAGCTCACTGCTCCTTGGAGAGAAGCTGCAGAGAAGTCTTTGCGCATCCAGCTGATCATGGAACAGATCAAGGAAAAGGAAAACTTTGCCCTTGACGAAGAAGAAGTGAACAAGGCTTGTGACGAGCAGCTCAAGGACATCACTGACGAGGCTCAGAAGAGCTACTACCGCACCATGATCGAGGACGATTTGAAGTTCCAGAAGATTGCTCCTTTCTTGCAGGAAAAGAACACTTTTGTTGAAGGTGATGCAGTGGAATACAGTGAATTCATGAATGAAGCGTACGGTGCATAATCTACCTTTCAGACAGTGATACACATTGAGAAAAGGCGGTGCCCACCCAGGTTCCGCCTTTTTAATCCTAGAGAAAATGAGGGGGCTTTTGACATGAATATTCATCCTGAAAGGATGCAATCCAACATACCGATGGTAGTCGAACAGTCTGGCGTCGGGGAACGCGCATACGATATTTTCAGCCGGTTGTTGAAAGATCGTATCATATTCCTTGATGGCGAGATAAACGATGCGACTGCAGACCTTGTCGTTGCACAAATGCTTTTTCTCGAGTCTGAAGATCCCAAGAAAGACATCAGTCTCTATATCAATAGCCCAGGAGGTAGTGTAACTGCCGGCTTGGCCATCTATGATACCATCCAATACCTCAGTAGCGATGTGCAGACCATCTGCATGGGACAAGCAGCCAGTATGGCAGCTTTGCTTTTAGCCTCAGGAACAGAAGGCAAGCGTTCCATTCTTCCCTCAGCTAGAGTAATGATCCACCAACCCTGGGGTGGTGTTGAGGGTCAATCAACCGACATCTCAATCCATGCAAGGGAAATCAGCAGACTGAAGAAACTCACCATTGACATTTTCGTCGAGCATACTCATAAGAGTTTCGAGCAGGTTGCAAAAGATGTTGAACGGGATTTCTTCCTCAGCGCCGATGATGCTGTTACCTACGGTATCGTCGACATCGTCATGAGAAGGAGTAAATAATGGCACGAAACTCGAAAGTCTGTTCCTTTTGCGGCAAAAGCCAGGAAGAGGTCAAAAGACTAATAAACGGACCGGGAGTGGCCATCTGCGACGAGTGCATCAAGGTATGCAACGATATGCTTGCCGGAGATCCAAACATGCAGGAAGAAGTGATGGGGCTTCCTGAAACCATTCCAACCCCACAAGAATTGAAAGACTACATGGATGAGTATGTAATCGGTCAGAATGATGCAAAACGCGTTTTGGCTGTTGCAGTCTATAATCACTACAAGCGAGTCAAGTTTCAGAAACAAATCACTGACCAAGGTGTAGAACTCGACAAGTCGAACATCCTCATGGTTGGTCCCACTGGAACCGGTAAAACCTTACTTGCATCAACACTTGCAAAAAAACTCCAGGTTCCCTTTGCCATTGCCGATGCAACTACGTTGACGGAAGCAGGATATGTTGGTGAAGATGTTGAAAACATCCTACTCAAGCTGATACAGAATGCCAATGACAATATCAAGGCAGCAGAATACGGCATCATCTTCATCGATGAAATCGACAAGATTGCAAAAAAGGGAGAAAACCCTTCCATCACTCGCGATGTGAGTGGTGAGGGTGTCCAGCAGGCCTTGCTTAAGATAATTGAAGGTACAGACGCTTCGGTTCCTCCTCAAGGTGGAAGAAAACATCCCAACCAAGAAATGCTCAAGATCAATACACGGAACATCCTTTTCATTTGTGGTGGTGCGTTCGTTGGTCTTGATAAAGTCATTGAAAAAAGAGTTTCTTCGCATGCTATGGGCTTCGGTGCCAACATTGTCAATACAGCAGACAAAAACTTGCATACTCTGTACAGCAAGTTGATGCCTGATGATTTGATCAAGTTTGGTCTCATCCCTGAATTCATTGGAAGACTCCCTATTCATGTAGCACTGGACAACCTCTCCCAACATGATTTGACACGCATCATCGTCGAGCCGAAGAATTCCATCATCCGCCAGTATGAAGCTTCCTTCAAACTCGATGGAATTGAACTCATCTTCAAAAAAGAAGCAGTTGAAGCAGTGGCTATGAGAGCGTATGAACAGAAGACCGGAGCGAGAGGGTTGCGTTCAATCGTTGAGAATATCATGATGGGCATCATGTACGATATTCCTTCACTTTCCCAAGTGAAACAGGTCATCATTGGTCGTGAATGTGTCACAGATGGGAAAGAACCGGAAATTATCCGTGGAGCATAATATGTTTACCTACCCTCCTATCGATGAGGAAATCCTAAATTTACTCAGAACGAGAGAAGAGTTCATCGTCATCGGGCATATCAGTCCCGATGGCGACTGTCTCTCCAGTCAAATGGCAATGAGCTCATTGCTCCTCAAGATGGGAAAAACTGTCCATATGGCTAATGCAGGTCCCTTTGATCGATCGGAAATTGCACATCTACGTGCTGATTTCTTAAATCATATCGATGAAAATCTGAAAAGCCGTGATCCTTTGGTTGTGGTCGTCGACTGTTCAGCGCCTGAAAGACTTGGACATCTTGCACAAGAAATCAAGGATTTGACCACTGTCATTTTTGACCATCACAGCAGCGGAGAACAGTTTGGGACATATCGTTATATTGTAAGCCGTTCCGTTTCCACTACCTTGATCATCATGCAGCTCTATCAAGCTCTTGGGGTTGAAATAACCCAAGGAATTGCAGAACACCTCTTCTTTGGATTCGCCACTGACTCGGGTTTCTTCCGTTTCATCAATGCCTATCGTGGAGAAACATTGAGAATGGTTGCTGACCTTGTCGATCTGGGAGTATCCCCCAACATGATGAACGACCGAATGACCGGGGGTAAAAGCCTTGGATATGTGAAATATCTCGGTAAACTCATCGATCGAAGTGAAAGCTATTTCGAAGGTCGACTCATGATAAGCAGCAGTTGCCTTGAGGATAGTGAAACGTATATCACCACTGACAAACCCAGCGACGCTCTCTACTCGATGTTGCTGTCCGTCAAAGGTGTTGAAGTGGTCCTCTTCTTCAAGGAAATTTCTGCTACTGTCACAGAAGTAGGATTCCGTTCCAGTCATCAGAGCAACTTTGATGTTGGTGCGCTTGCTGAGAGTTTTGGCGGCGGCGGACATAAAAAAGCTGCTGGTGCAACCGTCCAAGAAAACATAAAAATCGTAAAAGCAAAGCTTCTCAAAGCTGTAGAGGATTTGCTCTAGGCATACATTGGCACACACATTGCATGTTCCTTGTGGAAAGACAACCACAAGGAGCAACTCATGCAATGTTTTGTTATCTCTGAAGTGCAAAGCAAACAACTTACATCTGCAGTCATACTGTATCAGCAAAGAACAGATGACTTCCCTCTTCACGACAAAGTACACAAGGCAACTCAACGATTGCTATACTACCTGCCTAGGTATCTGCATCTTTTGCCTGAAGAAGAGTGTTGTGAATTCCTGTTTTACTGCTATGACACCATTGAACACTACCTCCGTTCATACAAGGAAGGAAACCTTTCGTATGTAGGGTATCTCACCCAAGTGGTCCGAAAAAGAAGTCGTTATTACATAACGCTCAAACGAACGCAGAATGCAAAAGAACAGGTTCTCCTTGAAAGTGAGCAAATTGATTGGGAGAGTGAAAATGCCCAAGCTTCTTCAGTATCTGAAACCAGCACCTACACTGCTTTCTCTTCAATTCATAGTGTCCATCCGCAAGAGATGCCTTCACTTTTCAATCAATTGCTCCAAATCCCTGATCACAGCGAAGCAAACACCCCAATAAACGATGCAGTACAACTTTCCTTGCAAAAGAAACTGAGAAATCCAGTTAATAGAAAACGCTTTCTTATAATGCTTGCAATATCACCCCAGCTCACCAATTATCATCTCCTTGAAGAAATCTCCGCCCTACTTGGCGTAGAGGTCCCCCTTCTCAATCGGTTTCTTTGTACGGCTGAAATACAATTGGAACAAAAAAGAGCCTGTAAGCAAAAATTGGAACAGACATCTCACCGACATTACAGAAGATTGATGGAAATTCAGGCTGAATTGAACAAGTGTGCGGACAAAGAACAGCAAGCAAAATTGAGGGACCTACAGAACTGGACCGAACGTGTCTATAAAGCAAAGATAGAACAGATTAGAGGCTTGGAATATCATCTGAGTCACTCTCAGATCAGCAGACTTCTCGACATTCCCAAAGGAACGGTTGCTTCTTCTGTACACTATATCAAACGCTTGCTCAAAGAATGTATGGACGAATCTTAGGCCAAACAGTATCTTTTTAGACATGAATATTATTCTAGCAACAACAAACGATCATAAGAGGGAGGAGTTCTCGCGTATTTTGCAAGGACACACGATTCTCCTTCCTTCAGACATAGGCCTCGTTTTTGACTTTGAAGAAAACGCAGAAACTTTCACAGAAAATGCCTTGGGAAAAGCAATGGATCTTGCCCGACGTGCACCAAAAGGGTATGCAGTCCTTGCAGATGACTCTGGTCTTTGTGTAGACGCCCTACAAGGCGCTCCAGGCGTCAGGACTGCCCGTTACGGCATGGAAGTGTTTGGAAGACTTCTGGAAGCACAGGAACGCAATGCCTATCTTCTGGAAAACCTCAAGTCGTATACAACAGATCAAGAGCGAAGCGCACATTTTGTTTGCGCTCTTGCATTGGTGATCCAACCCTACAAGGTCTATACCATTTGTGAATCAGTAGATGGTCACATTACCAAAGAACCCTATGGCAAAGGTGGTTTTGGTTACGATCCTGTCTTCCATGTCGATGAGGCCGGAGAAACAATGGCTGCCCTTGGAAATGAGAAAAAGGACCTGTACAGCCACCGGGGACGAGCTACGAGACTGCTTAAAACCTTGTTAGGAGATGAATAATGGAAATTTTGAAACGCTCACAAGTCAATGAAATGGATACTTGGGACCTTACCTCCCTTTTTGCAGATGAAAAAGCCTGGGAAGAAGGAATGCAGGAGTTGCAGACACACATTGACAAGGCTCCTTCCTACAAAGGAAAACTCATTGAGGGAAAGACCTCGTTGCTCACTACCCTTGCTTGGTATGAACAAACCGGCATTCTTGCAGAAAAACTGTATAATTGGGCTTTTTTGAACTACGCAGGGGATGCTTCTGACAATCAAAACGTCAAGCGATACTCTCTGGTGAGCCAGGCTCTTGCCCAACTGGGTGCCAACATGGCGTATTTTGATCCAGAACTTCTCTCGATTGATGACGTAACCATGGAAACGTACCTTCTGGACCCTGATTTCACTCCCTATACAGTCTATTTGAAAAAATCCCGTCGCTTCAAAGCCCATATTCTCAGTGAGGCAGAGGAACGTCTGATGGCGCTGCAAAGTGAAGTCGGTTCAACAGCTCGCTCTACGTTCGGTGACCTCACCAATGTAGATTTTGACTTTGGAACCATCGAAACCGAGCATGGAGAAAAACCGCTTACACAAAGTACATTCAGTTCGTTTCTCATGAGCGAAGACAGGGAACTGCGGAAAAAAGCATACAAACAGTTCTATGCCACGTACAATCAATATCAACATACCATCGCACGTCTGTATGAAGGTCAGGTCAAACAGGACAAATTCCGTTGTGATGCGCGAGGATATGAAAGTTGCAGGAAGATGTCACTTTTTCCTGATGATGTGCCACAAAGCGTATATGACAATCTTGTTTCCACGGTTCATGA
>JAQVVB010000374.1 GCA_028699215.1 Sphaerochaeta sp.
ATGATATCCAATGTCTTCTGCTCAATATCATGGTAATACAGCAGGCTGGTCTTCAACTCTATGTTGGTGACCAGGTTTGTGGTTTTGACCCAAGCACAATACGCATCGAAGGTTGGAATGGTTTCAAAGGTGCTCTTGTTTTGGAAGTGAATCGACGCATTGAGTTTCTGTAGAGATTCAAGCGTGTAATCGACGACTCTTCCTTTGCCATCAGTGGTGCGATCGACATATTCGTCATGGATGACGACAACTTCACCATCTTTGGTGAGTTGTACATCCAGTTCAATTCCATCAGCCCCTGCCTCTTCTGCTTTTCTGAAAGATAAGAGGGTGTTTTCAGGGTACACTCCGCTGTACCCCCTATGTGCATACACTTTCATGCCAGGTATCTCCTAAATGATTCTGTAGTTTAAGCCACTCCATAAAGAATATCGGGAAGGATAAGGGTTATGGTTGGAATGTAGGTGACGAGGATAAGCGCAATGAGCAGAGCGATGATGAAGGGAATGACTTCTTTGACAAAGTCCTGAAGATTGCACTTGGTGATGCTGCAACAGGTGAACATCATGGAACCAAAGGGAGGTGTAAGTCCTCCGATCATGATGTTGACGATACAAATCAGACCAAAATGGATGGGATCAACTCCAAGAGTCGTGACTACCGGAACCAAAAGGGGTGCAAGGATGATGAGGGCTGCTCCTCCTTCAAGGAACATCCCGGCAACTAGGAAGAGTATGTTGATGATCATCAGCATGATGTATTTATTGTTGGTGATGTTCAGAAGCAAATTGGTCAGTGCTTGAGGGATACGTTCCCAGTTCAGGTAGTAGCCGAAGACTGAAGCTGCCACAATGATGAGAACAACAGAACTGGTGCCGAAGATCGTTTCCTTCAAAACAGGAATGATGTGTTCTTTACCTAGTTGCTTGTAGATGAATTTACCGACGATGATACAATAAAACACTGCAACAGCACCTGCTTCCGAGGGAGTGAAGATACCGATGCGCAAGCCGGCGATGATGCCGAAGGGGAACAACAGGGCCCAGATGGAATCGATGCCTTGATGGAGAATTTCCTTATTGCTGGCTTTCTTTTCGCGTGTGGGTTTGTAACCGCGTTTCTTTGAGATGATGGAGACGGCGACCATCAGACATACAGTCATCAATAGACCTGGCAGGTATCCGGCCATGAACATCCTGCCCACTGAAGCTTGGGCGATGAGAGCATAGATGATCAAATTGATTCCAGGAGGAATGACTGGGGTCACTGCAGAGGATGCTGCGGTGATTGCGGTTGAGAAGGCCTTGTCATAGCCTCGTTTCTCCATTTCCGGAACCAACATTTTGCTCTGCATGGCTGCATCGGCATTGGCAGAACCTGAAACGCCTCCCATGAGCATGCTGAGAAGAACATTCACCTGAGCGAGCCCGCCAGCCATATGACCGGTAAGGACATCGGCGAACTGCATGAGTTTTTGGCTGATGCCTGCATAGTTCATGATTGAACCTGCCATGACAAAGAAAGGAATGGCCAACAAGGGGAATGATTGGGTGCTGGTGACGAATTTTTGCAAGATCAAGTCAACTGGAGAACTTGTGTCGATGAGCGCAAAGTAGAACAAAGAGGATCCGAACAGCGCATAGGCGATGGGGATGCTTGAAAAGTAGAGGATGAAAACCAATAGTACAGGAAGATATGACAGCATTGTTTACAGAGCTCCTTGTAGTGTGTTGGGAGATTTGCAATCCCGGATGAGAAATACAACGGCATACAGTGTCATGAGGGCAAAGCTTACAAAAATGGAAGAACTGATGAATGCTGAGGAAATGCCAAGGACAGGAGTAGGTTTTTTATATGACAAGTTGAGATAAATGATGCTTATATAGGTAATGTATCCGTTGATGAGCAACAAAATGAGGTCAACAAGGATGGTGATGAGTTTTTTCACTTTTACTGAGCACATGTTGACGAGCATGTCCACTCCAACATGGACTTTATATTTATATCCGGCAGCAGCGCCAAGAAATACACTCCAGACAAAGCAACCTGTAGCTACTTCTTCCGACCAGTAGATACCGGATTGTAAGAAATATCTGAAGATTACATTCAACATGACCAGTACGGTTGTAATGATGATGAAAACGCTGGCTAAGATGACTTCGAAATTGGAAAAGAGTTTTTTCAGGTTCAGTCTCATCAACGTTCACCTCCTTTGTGTGTAAAACAGGCCGAGAAACCTGGTGAGGTTGGTCGGCCTGGAAGAAGTTCAATGCGCTATTTAGGCATTTTTGCAAGTTCAGCCTGCAAAGTCTGATAGATACCAGGGGTGACACCTTTCATGTTGGCATACACGGGAGCAACCATTTCAACGAATGCATCGTGGTCGACTTCATTGAATGAATTGCCCTTGGCTTCGAGCATTGCCTTGGTTTTTTCATAGTTGTTGGTGATTTCGCTGACCATGTGCTTGGCACCGGCAGTGAATTCTTCAGCTATGATGGTGCGGTATTTTTCAGGAATGCTGTTGTAAAGGTCAAGGTTGATGTATACACCACAGGTACCGAGGAAGTGCTTGGTCAGGGCCATGTTCTTGGCTACTTCTGCACTACCGTTTGAACCGTATGCATCCATGGTTCCTTCCAATCCGTCCACGACTCCCTGTTGTACAGCAGAAATGGTTTCAGAGAAGGCGAGGGGAGTTGCCGTTGCACCCATAGCATTGATGGTGTCAATGAAGAGCTGGCTGCCAGGAGTACGGATTTTCATGCCTTTGAGATCTGCAGGAGTAGTGATGACTTTATTGGTCTTGAAATTGCGGAATCCAAAGATGTAGTCAAGGGCAAG
>JAQVVB010000064.1:0-8843 GCA_028699215.1 Sphaerochaeta sp.
ATACCCAAGGAACCCACCACCTTTGAGCCGTTTTTTGCAAAGACTTCAGCTACCAGGGCTATGACTCCAATAGGTGCATATTCCATGATGCCGCCGATCATTTTCATCATGATGGTGGATACTCCGTCGAAGAAATCAAAAACAACATTTCCCACTTTGTTCAAGCGTTCATCAAAAGAGATGCGAAGATAGGAGATCCCGATGCCAAACAGCAAGGCAAAGAAAATTACAGGAAGTACATTTTCATTGACCACTGCTTGGGCAAAGCTGGTAGGGACGATGTTGATCAGCGTTGTCGAGAGGGGGACGGCAGCTGCAGTTTTAACTGCCGCGTCTACAGAAAGGGTTGCCAGATCTGCACTAGGACGGAAGATCGCACCCATTAACAGTCCTATCGATACGGCAAAAGCTGAAGTGACAAGATAGAGAAGAATGATGCGAATTCCAGTCTTTCCAAGGTTTGCCGGACTTACAGAGGAGGCCCCTACAATGATGGTTGAAAGAATGATGGGCATCATGATCATCTTGAGCAGACGAACGAACAAGGCTCCAAAAGGAGAAATCCAGAGGATTTTTTCCTTGAATACAAGACCAAGCACCGCACCGAGAATCAAGCCGATGAGAATTCTGTAGAGCAGGTTGAAATTAAAATACCACCCCAGAGGACCTCTTACCCTTTTCTTCATTTCCTTTTCCATAAAAACTCCTTTTGTTTTTTTGTATTGGATGAATTACCACCACAGTATACATCCACAAATTAAGAGGATAAAGAAAAAAAACGAGCGTAAATGTCTTAAAAAACACTTCCCTGTGTCCGCACGAGGAAGTGTTTCAAGTTGTTATTGTGAAAGCAAATCAATAGCAGAAGGCAAGGGTGAAAAGATCTATGCCTATCGATCGATTCTCAATTTATTTTTTATTGCTGTTTGAACCAGCATTTCCGTTAGAACCGGAAGATTGCTCCTCAGTTTGTACTTGGTTCTTCATCTGAACCTGCTGATACTCTTGGAACGTTCTCAATTGAGTGCGTTCTTGCTCTGAGAGTTGGACGGGGTTGTCGACTGATATGCGTTCTTGATTTCTTATCACCATCCGGGCAAAGAGTTTTTCTTGGATTTTATTTTCTTTGGATGAACCAAGAAAAATGCCTTCAATTTGGATTTTTTCTCTGTTTTGAAGCTGTAATTGGAGTACTGCCTCCTCACTTAGTAGAATTTCAGTTTTTGTGCCGTCTTGCATAACAAGATACAATGTAGGTTTTTCACCGATATTCTGCTGAATTTCAAGCGTACCTTCAAGCGTTGTTAATTTTTCAACGATCTCCACATTTCCTTGCGCATACAATGAGAAACCCAATAAGCTCAGCAAAACAAGAAGAAGTAAGGTTTCTTTCATGATGATGCTCCTTGTAAACAATTGGTCTTGTATAGATTAAACATATGAAACCAAAGCATGTTACAGAGAAGGCCTTCAGCGTTCTTTTCGCTACGTGCCAAAAAATATATTGATAAAAAAATCTCGATATGGTATTTTCTTTTCGAACACCCATAGAGTGATTCGACCGCCTGCGGTCAGGAGTTCGTCGTATTGGCGAATATCTGAAGCCAAGGGTCGGGAAAAGTTCTGCCTGTCTCATCCTGTAGTCGAGCTATAGGTCTCTTTTTTTGTATGTAGTCATTGGCAAGAAACTTTTTTCTCGATTCTTTTTGCAAGCGATAGAGGTTTGCCCGTAATAGGCAATCAACAAATGTCTTGTGCGAAAGGAGAAAAAGGTAGTATGGTTGCCTCAAAAATTCGTTTTACCAATCTAAAACCCATTCTAAAGACGTCATGGTCCTTTTTTTCTGTGCAGCAAACGAGCTGAGAGGAGGAAAACGTGGCTGAAGAACGTGCAGTGGGAATCATTGCAATCATCGTGAAGAACAGAAGCGAAGCATCTAGCAAGGTCAATGCCATACTGTCTGGTTTTGGCGAAATCGTCATTGGAAGAATGGGGCTTCCCTATCATGAGAGGAATCTGAATATCATCACCCTGATCGTCGATGCTTCGACTGATCAGATTGGATCCCTTACCGGCAAGTTGGGATCGATTGCCGATGTAACAGTCAAATCGACACTTGCAAAAATCTAGGGGAGGATCAGGATGAACGAAGAACAAACTCACAAGAAAATGACTGCAGCAGCATGGAAAGACCACCTCATCAGACAGGATGAAATAGATCCCTATCTTGTAGAAGGGAAGGATTTCATAGATGACGAGAAAATCAATGGTTTACTACAGGACAACGTACATGCTGAGCCGGAGAAGGTACGCTCCATCATACAGAAAGCGTTTTCCATCAATTTGATGGATGATGAAGATGTTGCAACCCTTCTGAATGTAAAAGACCCTCATTTATGGAAAGAAATCCAGCAGGCAGCTGAGCAGATCAAGAGAAAAGTCTATGACAATCGTGTGGTTACCTTTGCCCCGTTGTACTGTGGCAGCAAATGTGTTAACCGTTGCATGTATTGTGGGTTTAGAAGTGACAATGATGCCGTTATCCGACGGGTGCTCACCATGGACGAGATAAAGGATGAAACCAAGGTATTGGCCGGAATCATCGGGCATAAGAGATTGGTGGTCGTTTTTGGAGAGCATCCTGATACTGATGCCGAGTATATCGCGGATACCATGAAGGCAATCTATTCTGTTAAAGTTCCTGTGAAAAATGGTGAAGCACAGATTCGTAGGGTCAATATCAATGCAGCGCCTCTTCCCATTGATGATCTGAAGAAACTCAGGGACGCTGGAATTGGTACTTTCCAGGTTTTCCAGGAGACCTATCATCATGAAACGTATGGACAGGTCCACCCGGCAAACACACTCAAGGGGAATTATCAGTGGAGGCTATACGCCTTGCACAGGGCGATGGATGCAGGGATCGATGATGTTGCCATAGGTGCTCTGTTTGGATTGTATGACTGGAAGTTTGAAGTCATGGGCATGGTTGCCCATGCAAGGGATCTCGAACACCGGTTTGGCATCGGTCCTCATTCAGTGTCGGTTCCTAGAATCAATCCTGCTGCTGGCACTGATTTCGATTGGCTGAAATACAAGGTCAGTGATACTGATTTCAAACATCTGGTGGCAGTTCTCCGTCTTGCAATTCCCTATGCCGGTTTGATCGTCACCAACCGTGAAGAACCTGAAATGATGCGTGAGATCATTCCCATGTGTACGCAAAGGGATGCCGAAAGCAAAATAGGTATCGGTGACTATGCCGATACCTATTTGAAAAACCAAAAGTCTGAGCGTGAACAATTCATGCTCAAAGATACCCGCACACTTGATGATGTGATTCTTGAATTGGCTTCCATGGGGTACATCACCTCTTTCTGTACCGCAGGGTATCGTTGTGGTCGAACAGGGAAGAAAATCATGACCTTGCTGAAGAATGGGGGAGAAGGCTGTTTTTGCAAGCTCAACGCAGTCTTGACATTCCAGGAATGGCTTGAGGATTTTGCAACGCCTGAGACGAAGAAGATAGGGGAGGCTATTGTTCGTAGGGAAATGGAAGAAATCAAGCAAAGAGTCCCTGCTGATTACAGTGAATCAGTATACAAAAGGTTCCTTTCAGATTATCAAAAGGTTCTCGAGGGTGTGAGGGATTTGTATTTTTAAATACAACCATTAGGTGTTGCCTTGAAATATAATTTTGAGGCAACACCTTTATGAATAAGGAACGAGTACATGGAAAAGGCTCCCAAATCGCTAAGGTTGCATATTGGTCTGTTTGGAAGGACCAATACAGGAAAATCAAGTTATCTCAATATGATCACAGGGCAAAGTGTCTCGATCACCTCACCCTTTTGTGGGACAACCACCGATGTAGTGGAAAAAACGATGGAGTTGTTACCCTTGGGTCCTGTGGTGTTTCTCGATACTGCAGGAATGGATGATACTTCCCCGTTGGGAATCACGCGCGTTGAAAAAACCAAAAAAGCACTTGCTTCTTCTGACATTGCCCTGTTGATACTGGAAAATGGAATCTGGAGTGAGTATGAGCAAACGCTTCTGGATGCATGTACACTTCAAAAAACACCAGTGATTCTTATCGTGAACAAGATAGACCAAGCGCCTCCTGACGGTAAATGGCTTGAAAGACTACAGTCTTTTTCCGTTCCCGTGCTGGTTGCTTCTTGCTGTGATGGGAATCGGGAACGATATATCATGGATCTTAAAAAAGCATTGATTGAACTCTACCCTGAGGACTATCTTTCTTCAGATTCGATCCTTTGTGATCTGCTTCCTCCTACAAAGGATGATCTTCCTTTGGTCGTTCTCATCGTTCCTGTTGATATGCAAGCTCCAAAAGGAAGACTTATCCTTCCCCAAGTACAATCCATCAGGGATTGCCTCGATCATAATGCTGCGGTTTCTGTGGTGACCTCTGAAGATTATCCCCGATTTCTCACGATGCTGAACACCTTGCCTGATTTGGTTGTCTGTGACTCTCAGGTGGTGGACCAAATGGTCAAGGATACTCCTCCATCCGTTGCTTGTACGACTTTTTCAATCCTTTTTTCACGATTCAAGGGAAATATTGAAGTACTTGCAGAGGGGTCCGGGCGGTTGTCGAATTTGAGAGAAGGTGATGCGGTTCTGATTGCCGAGGCTTGTTCCCACCATCCCATGCAAGATGATATCGGTAGAGTGAAGATTCCCCGTTGGATCGAGGAGAACTGTGGCCCGGGAATCCTCATAGATTCTTGTGCAGGGAAAGACTATCCCACGGATCTTGAGAAATACTCGCTGATCATCCATTGTGGTGGGTGTACGTTGACAAGAAGAGAGATGCTCTGGAGAATCGAGCAGGCTAGGGCCAAGCATATTCCAATAACAAACTATGGAATTGCCATTTCTGTGTTGCGTGGAGTGGTTGAACGGACGCTCTCGCCGTTTCCTGATGCTCTGCTCGCTTATAAAAAAACACTGATAGCAGTTGATTCGAAGGATTTGGGATAAATGGTGTATCCTTCTTTTGATGCAATCCTACAGAGCGTTGCGACATCACCTGACTTAGAGAATCTTGAGGCGTTGTTGTGTATCGATGATACCCAACAGATGGAAAAACTTTTTTCTCTGGCAAGAAACATACGAGATGTTACCAGTGGAAAGCGAATGGTACTTCGAGGTCTTGTAGAGTTTTCAAATTATTGTAGGAACACCTGTTTCTATTGCGGTCTCAACAGGACAAATGCTTCTGTTTCACGATATAGGTTATCCGAAGAAGAAATCCTTGCATGTGCTCATGATATCGCAGCTCAAGGGATAGGAACGATTGTATTGCAGTCGGGGGAAGATGCTTTTACTTCCCTGTATCTTTCCAAGATTGTGGAGAAAATAAAAGATCGATACAATTTGGCATTGACACTGTCTGTAGGTGAACGTCCAGCTTCCGATTACAGGGATTGGAAACTGGCGGGTGCGGATCGGTATCTGATGCGAATCGAGAGTTCCGATAAGAAACTCTATGAAAGCATCCATCAGGGGAGGACTCTTTCTTCCCGAATCACATGCCTTGATGTACTTAGAGATCTAGGGTATCAGGTGGGAAGTGGAATCATGGTGGGGTTTCCTGGACAGACTGTTTCGCACATTGCCCAGGACATCAAGTTTTTCTGTGAGCGTGATTTTGATATGATTGGGATTGGACCGTTTATTCCTCATGAGCAAACACCATTCAGAAGTTCTCCTGGAGGTGATTTGCTTCTGACACTCAAGACGATTGCCTTGACCAGGATAACGACGAAAAATGCATGGATTCCCTCGACTACAGCGCTGGGAAGTCTTGATAGGGATTGTCGTCTGGATGGGTTGCAAGCTGGTGCAAATGTCATCATGCCCAATTTCACCTCACTCTCCTGTAAGAAAAAATATGAGATTTATCCAAATAAGGAAGGATCGAATATGAGAGGATCAGAGTCGCTTGCTTCGTTATCTTCACTTGCCCGATCTGCAGAGTTGGTTGTTGATGGTTCTCGTTGTGATTCACTTAAAAAGTCCTATATCCAAAACCTTTGAGGGAGAATGGTTCAATGCATGAAGCAATAAAAAAACACGCAAAGGGTTTTTCTGCGTGTTTTTTTGTATGAAGCCTTTTTCTTTTAAAATTGTTTATCCAATTTGAGTCTTGCAGATACGGCAATGACTGGGACTGTTCTCGATACCCCATCGACAGGGTAGTAGGCTTTGGCTGAGAACTTGTATCGTTCAGCTTCATAGGCAAACGTAATGAAGGAGGTTGAATACGCCCCTCCAAAGAAATCTGAAAGATCAGAAGTCTGTTCGCTGATGGAAATGATGGTATCAAAAATACCCAAATGTTCTATGCCCAGTCCAAGGGTGAATGCGTCTTTGGTATACGAGAAGGTGAACTGACTGAAATCGGCCGTCTGTATTGTTGAGGTGATTTTTGCAAGTTGGAAATCATTGACGAAGGGAATATTCCATACAAGTCGGGTCTTGAAACCTTGATGTTCATACCCAATGTCCGCAAGAACATCAAAACCGGAGTCATAGGTATACGATAGTTCATTTGCCAAGAGGTTTCTGTTTTCTCCTTCACGCAAGGAAGCAAGCAATCTCGTTGAAATTGAACCGCTCTTGATGGAAAAACCCGTACTGAGCAGATAGTTTGGAAAAAGAGAAGAAACAGAAGAGTCTACGAATTGATCACCTTGTACAGTAGGATAGATGGGGAGATATCCACTGGCTTGGAAAAGCGCATTGAACTGTATTGTCCTTGTATTTATGATGGGAAAACGGAAAGAGAGCTGGGGATACAGATCGACTGCCCAAGAGGGAGTGTTCTGTATCTTTGCTGAAGTGCCGATCGACATGCTGAACTGATAGCCCTCTTGTTTGGCAAACTGAAAGGCAAAGGATCCATATTGAGGTTTGTTTTCCAATAAGTTTTCAAGGTACATGTCGTCAAAAGTAGCAACTACAGCAAAACTACCGATTTCGATTTTATTGTATAGTCCCAACTTGGTGTTCTCGCCGAATTGAGGTGTAAAGAAGGTATTCCAATCAGCGTTGTTGTAGCGGTTCTTATCTAAGGCCAAGAAGAAATTCGAGGATGAGTAGCCGATTCGCAAGGCATCGATGAAGTTACTTACATAGGAAATCTTTTCGATTGTTGTGCCGGTGGAGGCTGTTGCATTGGAAGAGAAGGAAGTGAAATCAGAGGTGGAAACCGTTCCTTGCAAGGACAAGCCCAGATTCCTGAAAAAAAGATAGGGGTTGATGGTAAGCAAGTTCGTCATGTTTCCATTGCTGTTGTCATAGATGAACGAGTAGGTGGCATTCAGTCCAATTCTACTAAAAAAAGTAGTACTTGATGCTTGGGTTGAAAGGATCACCTGGGGTTTTTCTTTTGATGCAATCAAAGAAGGAGCATCTGTGCTTTGCATTGCAACTTCACTTGTTGCTTCAACGACAACCGGTTCTTCCTGTATCTCATCACTCGTTTCGACTGTCTTGGTTTCTGATTGTATTTCAAGAGGGGTTGGTTCTGCCTCAACAGTAATTATCTCTTCTTGAACCTTCACCAGTTTGATACTTGGAACAGCAGGAGGCTCTCCTTCACGTTTTGAGGAGAGGGATGTTACTGCATCAGGAACAAAAGGCCGTACCGTGATGATGATTCGTTTGAGCGGAGCAGGTATTCTTGTTGAGGTTATCGTCTGAGGCCTAGGGGGCACTATGATTCTTTCTGTCTTTACACTGATCAACTGAGGGGCAATTGGGTTGGTAAGGTCAATGGGTTCTACCGACGCCTTGAAAGTAGGAGGCTCCATCGGCATGATGGTTACGTTTGAAAATGAGGGTTCTTTGGCCCGATACAGTACAACGGAGCTCTTTGGTGCAGAAGGTATGGTTGCAATCACAGGTTTTGCCATTTCGCTGACCATTTGCTTGGCCATCATGAGATCAGGGTAGGTGGCATAGCTAAGGTAGTAGCCTGTATCGATAGCTTTTGTCTTTGGCATCTTTTCATGCATAAAGAGCTTTTCGAAGGTGTTTATTGTTGTTTTTGCCTTGCTGATGGCATTGAAGGCCGATACCTTTCCCTTGAAGGAAGTTACGGATTCTTCGTCGTCAGTGGTTATCACCAACATTTCTCCTTCTCCGGAAAGTTTGAAAAGAGATACAGGGGTTGAAATCGAGAGACTCCCCGTGAAATCTTCAAAGGTGTTGAACGTAGCTTTACCTTTGACAAGATAGAGCTCAGGGCTGTTGGATAGAAGATCACCTGTGACGAGTATTGATTGTTCGTAGAGGTTGATGGTCCCTTTGGGGGTTATTATGAGGATGGGAGTGTCGGGGGTGTAGATTATCCAGCCTTCCCCGATGTTGGAAACAACCTCAACACTAGATTCCAATTTGTTGCCTTGGCTGTCATACAGGAGAATTCCCGCTATGTCCCCATCTCCAATGAAAACAGAATCGTCTGCAGAGACGGGGCTCAGCATCAGCAAGCATGCGACCATCAGAACCATATATTTACACAACCGAATCATATCGTCTCCCTCAACCGAGGCTAAAGGATTGAAATCCTCACCGCAGTGTCAACTTGTAGTGTATATTGGGCTTCATCGTCAAAAACCATGCTTAACCCAATGTCAAAGGAGTAGGGTTTTACCTTTACAATTGCAGTTGCGGCAATTTCAACATTCCGAAGCGTGCTGAGACCTTTGAAAAACCTTTCCCCAGTATTGGTAGGATAAAGCTTTTCATAGCTCAAGTCCAGTGAAACGATATTGAATAAACGCTTGTCTATCCTTGCATTTGCCAT
>JAQVVB010000064.1:8943-11411 GCA_028699215.1 Sphaerochaeta sp.
GGCTCGAATATGTCGTTGGTGATGAATTCAAAACCAGCGTTGGGAATATCGAGTATCAATCCATCGAGCATGATGTCCAGACCTGGACGTGAAGCTCTTACAGATACTCCCTTGTCAAAGTATCCGTTGAGGATGGCTCCATCTCCCAAGGTTATGCCTGAAAGTTTTCCATAACGAATATAGACTGTTTCATACCGTTGTCCCCACTGTGCATACCGCACCAAAGAGCTGTATTGTTTCAAAACAGCGGTTCGGTATTCCTTATCGGTTTGGCCTTCTTCTCGTACAGGAGGTTGCCAGTGGCTGAAGTCAAAATCAAGACCAAAAGGATCAGTGGCATATGTGCCCTTGACCTTGATGTCCAATTGGAATGAGAATTTATTAAAGGATAAATCAGGAGAAAAAGACAGACTGAAGGTACCATCTGAAGTTGCAGTTCCTTCCAATAGTCCACTGATTGAATTTTCAATATCAGCTTGTCCTAGGTTGATGGTTGTTTGGGCCGAGAGAAGGGAGCCCACAAGCAACAGCGTCACCAGGATAACTGAAAACCGTTTGCTCAAGGGATTTTCCTCCTACCTAGTAGCATAATCACACATTTATCTTCGGTATGTAAACATGAAAAGGGAAAACAGGTTACATACGGCCTTCAAATTGATGTGCATGATAGATGTGCTCCCTGGTAAACTTGTCCATATGTGACAATTCATTGATAATAGGCTTGAGACGGGCTCTGATGTTGGACTGGTCATATGGGCAGACCGGCTTGACGACGGGTAGGTCATAATGAAGGGCGAGTCGTTTCGTTACGTTTTCATGTACTTCGATCATCGGTCTGATGATGTTGATCTTGCCATTGAAGAATGGCTGCACCGGTTGCATCGTTGAAAAATTTGCTCTGAAACAGAGGTTCATCATACTGGTTTCAACCAGGTCATCGAGATGATGTCCCATCGCCACCAAAGAGATGTCGTGTAGTTTGCAATACTCGAACATGATTCTTCTCCGGTTCCTGGAGCATAGATAGCAGTTGAACTCTCCTTTGAACGATTCTGGATACTGATGCTCGTCGGTAATGGTGAAATCGATATCGAGATCAGCAAAGAATTGACTGAGTTTCTCTCTGTATTCCTCCGGTATTGGATGCTCGATCCAGTTGATCATCAATGCTTTCATCGTATAGTTGATCGGAAGCCATTTTCTTCTTAGTGAGAGTGCAAGTGCCAGTGCGAGAGAGTCTTTGCCTCCAGATACGGAAAGAAGCACAGAATCATTTTCCCTGATCATTGAATAGCTGTTGATGGCTTTGCCTGTATGCTTTATGAACCTCATCACCCAAGGAGGGATGTCTCCCTCGATGAGCTTGCGATACGATAGTTTTGTTTGTACTTCATCCATGCGTGTCAGAACTCCAATGCCTCGTAGACTGCTTGGCGAGAAACATACGAGGGTGTGAAGATTCTGGTTTTTCTTAGGCTTTTTGTAAAGACCCTCCCCACATCTTGGGTGAAGAGGGTGTCGTACTGGTTGAAGGGAATTTCTGAACCGTCTTCCTTGATCAATAAAATGTCAGATTCAAAAAAGATGGGTTCAGGAATATCGATGATCACTTCATGATTTTTCAAATTTCCATATCCATGTTTTGCCTGTAAGTTCCTAAAGAGTTGTTCTTCTGCTTGCATTCGTCCATCCAGTGATGTGCAGATTTTGTCAAGGTTTCTCCCACTGTCGAAAGGTTCTTCAAATCTGCAGCTCAACAGGGCGTTGTTCCTGACTTGGGAAAAAAGTTCGAGAGGTTCAAAATCCAAGGTCTGTGGAAGTGCAAAGAATTGTTCATCGTCCAGAACATAGAGGTCTTGGTTGCGTAAGACCCCATCCCTCAGTGCACAAAGAAGGGCTTTCTTAATCATTGCCGTAGCACAACGGGTAGTCTTATGCCAATACACATTCTTGTACATGAGATATTTACTGAACAGTAGGTGTTCAACCGATCCTGAAGCAAGTGACGGAAGGGCGGGCTTTCCATGCTTGATCATCAGCTTGTCAGTAATGTAGGAGACATCTTGAATGCCATACGGAACTCCACAGAATAGGGCGTCTCTGTTGAGGTAATCCAGTTTGTCAGGATCCAATGTTCCCGACAGCAACGATCTATAAAAGAGAAGTTCTGTATTTTGGCAAGGTCTTTCATCATCAATGATATCTGCAACCTGAGAGGGTGAGCATCCTGCTTCCACAATTGCATCATGAAGTTGACGGTCTTCCTGGATAAGATTGGCTGCAATTGCCTCGTGCGATATGAGTGGCAACTCCTTGAGCGAGTGGGCAAAGGGAAAATGCCCGATGTCATGCAAAAGGGATGCGCAAAGAAAGGTTCTCATGCCTTCTTCAGTGAGAAGAGTCTCTTCTCCTTTTGAAAGGGCTTGCTTAAGCAAAGAAGTGAGGATGAGATAACTGATATGATACAC
>JAQVVB010000375.1 GCA_028699215.1 Sphaerochaeta sp.
CACCTCTGCCTCACCTTTTTCTCCTACGGTCCGCAAATAAACGACTCCTGTGCCACCTTCACATTGGCTCAAAGCAGGAGAAAGAAGTGCCAAAGGACCGTGAAGCTCTACACAGAAGGCTTCATGGGCATAAGGAAGCGGCAATGTCATCCCTTCCTTACGTATCTCTACGTGGATTTGAATCACCTCATAGCTCTCTTGCAAGGTGATGAGAGAAGAACGGCAGGTAGCACTGAGATAGGGCTTTCTGCTCTCTCCATAGGTTTCGGATGTAATCACCTTACCTCCAGACAACCCTTCAAACTTCCAGATTGTCCCATGAGATCCCCAGTTTCCCACATATTCTGAATAGAGATTGACTGCGTCTTCACGCTTGAGGCGGTACTTCTTCATGAATCGTAGCATGGCAAGCTTGTCGGATACGGTGAGAATTCCTCCTTGATTTCCTACCTTTTTGAGCAGCTTTCGCATCTTGTTGCGATCGCCAGCACTCAGGTAGGACTCTTTGTCCAAACGTTTTCCGATCAAATCATTGAGTAAAATCGGAGGATGGGGAAGATGAGGAAAAACATCATGGGATGGATAATACGTTCCCACCTCCTCTTCGTTATGGAAGATTCTGACCGCTTCGCAGTTGGTGCAGATGAACATGTGGTCGAAAAAAGCCTTCGTGTAGTCTCCGTTATCCATCTGAGAGGATACAACCAGAACCTTTGGTTCATCCTTCTGGCTCATATACACATACCCGGCAAGCTTGGGGTTGCGGAATTGGTCGCAGACGCCATGATAGCAGACCTGGTCCCCACTGCCGAAGTTGCTGTGGGTATTGTAGTCGTTCATACACCACCCTATTGCACCGCTGACGCCCTCTTGTCCAAACATGGCATCGAGCACCCTATAATGACGCAAAGCGTGTTCAGCACGCAGAGAAGGAGGATCTGAACGCTTGGTGGGATACATATGACCACAAAACTCAGTCACCAAATAAGGCGAGGTCTCATTGCATATGGCCTTCTTCTTTTCAAGGCCCGGATTTTGCCCTGTATGGGAGAAATCGTTGTAGGTGTAGACATCTTCAAGAAGATGGCTGTGTTGAAAATTGCGCACTCCTCCTGTTGCACGATGGGGATCCAACGTTCTGGCCAGGTTATTGGTTTGTGCATAAAGCTCATCGTCATCTTGTGATTCATTGATGCGTACTCCCCAGAGAATGATGCTGGGATGGTTGAAATCCCGTTCAATCATGTCCTGTACATTCTGCAGGCATCTATCTCTCCATTGCTTGAGAGAAGAGATATGTTGCCATCCAGGTATTTCCTCGAATACCAAGAGTCCCAACTCATCACACGCATCCAAAAAGGCAGGGTCTTGGGGGTAGTGGCTGGTCCGTACCAGATCGACTCCAAGTTCTTTGAGACGCACAGCATCTTCTCTCTGTCCGCTTTTGCTCATTGCATAGCCGACATAGGGATAGCTCTGGTGTCGGTTCAAACCGATGAGTTTGCGCTTTTCTCCATTGAGGAAAAACCCATCCCGCTCAAAGCGAGCAGATCGAGAACCAAAGAAGACACGCTTATGGTCGTATTCCTCCAGAAAAAACTCCAATCGATACAGTTTGGGGTGTTCAGGTGACCAAGAAACCAAATGCATATCATTCAATGAAAAATCAAAGTGTTCATTGAGCATGATGCCTTCATAACGAGCGACCTCAAAAGCATCGTCATAGATGATTGCCTTATAGGAAGCTCCTTGTGCATGCTTGGATTCCCCCCTGATGGCAACCATATCAGAAGTAAGACTTTCAACAAATAATGAGAGCAATCTCATCGAATGCACGCGGTGCAGCGTCACCGTTCGGTAGATTCCCCCATAGCTGAGATAATCCATGCTTCCTCCAAAAGGAGGGGTTTGTTCATCTTCCCTACTATCCACCACAACAGTGACCACAACCTTGTGTTTCTCCCCAAGATTCACGTCAAATGGAAGATAAGCTCCATGATGGGAACCGTACAGCACTCCATCGATATAGATTTCTGCCTTGCTGGATACTCCTTCAAATCGGATGAACGAAGTCATGCCCTCCTGAAGGTCCATTTGTAATTTCTTGCGATAGCAACTCACAAAACAAAACTGTTTTTCATTGAAATAGTGTCGATCAAGCAACGTATTGGCATGAGGGAGGTCCACCACCTGCCAAGCTGAATCATCGTAGCCGCAATCCAGATACGATTCATCAAAATCAGGGGAATAATGCCAGTCATTACAAAGGGATACACATGTGTGCATAAAGAACCTCCTCTTTGAGAGGTATACCAGATGAGAAGTAAGGATGCAACAAGAAGATGAAATTCTGTTGCCATTCAAGACTTGCACACAAGTTCAGCAGGTAAAAGTGTTTCAATCGCTTGAAAAAGAGTCCTGTTTTATTCTATGGTTACCCTATTCGGATATTTATAGACAAGGAGTTCATCATGGACATTTCGCCATTGCAGAAGGTACGCTACGAATATCAACCAAAGCTTCCTTCCATCCTGAGAGAATCCATTACTTCCATCCAACCAGTTGCTGGAAATGCTACCTCACCCGCTACCGACCAAAAGGAAATCAAGACCCTTTTCCCCAATACGTGCGGTCTTCCCACTGTTTCTTTTTCCAAGGGAGAAAATACGCGCATAAAAAATAAGCGCAATGTGGGAGTCATTCTCAGTGGTGGGCAGGCTCCTGGCGGCCACAACGTCATCAGCGGACTCTTCGATGCCCTCAAGGCAGCAAACCCAGAGAATGAACTGATTGGGTTCAAAGGTGGCCCAAGTGGTATCCTGGAAG
>JAQVVB010000376.1 GCA_028699215.1 Sphaerochaeta sp.
TCGGTACTGGTATCAACGACAGAGGGCATCCCGGCACTCCTTGAAATCAAAGACTGTACCACCGAACTGGAAGAAAGAGTAATCGAGGTAGCTTTAACAGCCATAAGGAAGATTAGCCATGAACAATGACAAAAAGAGATCAAAAATACCGGTAACAGCCTTTTCCCATCCCCTCTTGCAGATTGAGCCAGGAAAAAGCCTGTATCTTTGCGTGTATGATGCCATCTATTCCACCGTTTTGCATGGTGAACAGAACTGGGCAGCGGGTACGTCGCTCCCCAGTGAGCAGGATTTGGCTGAATACTGGGATGTCAGCAAGGGGACCGTACGTGAAGCCCTCTACCATCTTCTGGAAGATGGCGTAATCCAAAAATCCCAGGGTAAACGTGCGGTGGTAAGCCAGAGGGCGAACCTGCAGAACTTCAACTATCAAGCACTCGTCAATCCCATACATACGTTTTGCAGCCTTGAGATCGACAGGACCGAAATTGAGTTTCATTGTGTCAGCCTCAGTGACTGGCTCTCAGGAAAATTGCAGCTTTCCGAGGGATCTGTCCTGGTAAAAGGATGCGTGCAATATTACAGCGGGAAAATAAACTGTGCCACTACGGTATTTTTCACCCCGTTCTCACTTTTGGAAAAAGAAGCGGTAAAAGTAACCTCGGAAGTTGCCCTCATCAACTTCATTGAGCACAGAGTCTATGAGAAAGCAGAGTATGCACAATCCTCCATCTGCCTGATAGATGAGATGGAAGACAATGAATTGCCGAAACTGAAACTGCCCCTGATGCTCGTGGAGGAATTCCTCTATGAAGAATCAGCTTGTTTTATGTTTCTCCGTCATTACCTGAACAAAGATTCGTATCGAATACAAACAATACGAAAAGGTTCTGACCATATTGCAAACCAATGAGCAACATTGTTGCCAAGTACATTTGGTTATTGGAGGTCTCTATGAAGAAGATCACTGTTTGGTTCTGCATCTTAGTGCTGTGCATCGTAAATGTCGCTTTTGCCGGGGGATCCAAGGAACCCCAGACGGCTTCCAAGGCCGACGACTCTTTCAAGGCGCTGTATCTGGTAAACGGAAACCTTGGGGACAAGGGTTTTTATGACTCAGCTGCCAGTGGGTTCTATACGCTCCAGGATGAGGATAAGGCTACCATCAAGATTGTTGAGATGGGCAGAAACGAAGCTTCGTACGAAGGCTTTTTCCTTGATGCCTCAGAGCAGGATTGGGATGTCATCGTTTCCGGTACATGGTCGGTCAAAGAACTTGCCGAAAATGTCGCCAACCAATTCCCTGATAAGAATTATATCTTCTTTGACGGTGTCTCCGATGTTCCGAATCTCATGGGTATTGCCTACAAATCCAATGAAACAGCCTTTATGGCAGGCTCTCTTGCTGCTCTCATGCTTGATAGCGGAGACGCCAAGGTTGATGCCTCCAAAAGGATACTTGGCTTCATTGGTTCCATGGATACGCCAAACATCAACGATTTCTTGATTGGTTACATCGATGGCATTCAGTATATCGATCCTTCCATCAAAGTATTGACCTCCTATGTAGGTTCTTTCGAAGATGTCCCCAAATGCATGGAAATGACTACCCAGCTCTACAACCAGGGAGCCCAAATTGTCTATGCGCCAGCCAGCCAGAGTATTCTCGGTGCGGTTACCGCGTCCAGCAAGAGCGACAAGTATCTCATAGCTTGCGATACGGACATCTGGACTGCCATGGAAGGTACTGATGCCAATGCCGTACGTAATGTACTCAGTTCTTCCTTGAAAAAGGTTGGGGAGTCCTTGGTGGTTGCCATGCGTGGATTACAGGATGGCACGATGAGTACCAAGGAAAACTATACCCTTGGACTGAAGAGCGGCAGCGTAGGTCTTGCTGATAATGCCAATTACCAGAAACTTGTCCCTGCAAATATTCGTACCAAACTGGAAATGATTTCCAAGGATGTAGGGGATGGCAAGATTGCCGTACGTGAAGCCATGGGGATGACCACTGAAGCTGTCGCGACCATCCGTGACTCCATGAAACCGTAACGATTTATTGCGACATTCTGGGAGGTTTCCCGTTTTTCGGGAGATCTCCCCTACTTAAGGGACCTACATGAATACCACAGCATTGCATATGGACCACATCACCAAAGTATACCCCAATGGGGTGCTGGCCAATCATGACATAGTCTTTAGCGTTGACCAGGGAGAAATCCATGCACTCTCCGGAGAAAACGGGGCGGGAAAAACTACGCTCATGAAAATTCTCTTTGGAGAGGAAAAGGCTTCCAGCGGAAAGATTTTTATCAACGGAAAAGAAGAGATGATTTCCTGTCCGCAGGATGCCCTGCGGCTGGGCATCGGAATGGTCCACCAACATTTCATGTTGGTCCCTTCCCTGACCGTGGTTGAAAATGCCATTCTGGGCATGGAGCCAAGGAAACATCTTGCCCTCGATATTAGCGAAGCTACCCGGCAAGTCAGTGAGATCGCAACCAAATATCATATGGCCCTCAATCCCAAGAGCAAGGTCAAGGATCTTTCCGTTGGGCAAAAACAGAAGCTGGAAATTCTCAAAGTCCTCATCAGGGGGGCAAAGATCCTCATTCTCGATGAACCGACGGCAGTACTGACTCCCCAGGAAACCAAGGAACTCTTTACGGAACTGAAACACCTCCGCTCAGAAGGTTTTACCATCATCTTCATCTCCCATAAACTGGCTGAAGTGCGCGAACTATGTGACCGCATCACCATTATTCGTAAAGGGACCTCCAAGGGAGTCTATGACCTTGCATCCATCACCAATG
>JAQVVB010000377.1 GCA_028699215.1 Sphaerochaeta sp.
GTTCTCCATCCTCGAACTGGCGATCAGTGAGGAGGTTGGGTTCTTCGAGAGGGGAAAGAGCTATCTATCGGTGCGGAAGGGGGAGACCAACATCGATGGCAGGTTGCCCATCAACACCTCTGGAGGACTGAAGTCCAAAGGCCATCCTGTTGGGGCTACAGGGGTGTCCCAGGCTGTGGAATTGGTGAGACAGTTGCGCGGTGAAGCCGAGAAAGGGAGACAGGTGAGCAATCCTCACTATGGCATGTCGGTCAATTTCGGTGGATTCGGCAATAATGTCGTTGCGCTGATCTGCGCAAAGGAGTAAGGGTGCTGCCATGATTGATTTCAGCATGTATGAAGTGAAGGAACCAAAGATTTCAGCCTATCGGTGTACCTCGTGTGGGACGCTCTATTATCCTGACCCGATGGTATGCAAAACATGCAACTGCAGAAGGGATCCTGTCACTAACAAGGGATGGGAGACGTTCGACCTACAAGGTCCTTGCACCTTGCTTTCCTGGACACGGCTTTGGAATCTTCCAGAAGGCTATACCAAGAAAAACCTGATGTTCGGCATCGTGGAATTCGAGAACGGACTGAGGGCCTCCGGGCAACTGGAAGTGGAAGATCCCCAGACCGGGATGAAGCTCGTTGCCGAGGTGGTGGAGTCGGATGAAAGACCGGGTAAACCGGTGAATGTATTCGTTTTCAGGCAATAGGAAGATAGGAGGCTGTTCATGGGCAATCCAGCACGCAGTACAGATATCTACAATACGCTCACCAATCGTATTCTCACCTGGGCATATACACCCGGATATCGGTTGACTGAAGAGGAGTTGTGTGCTGAGTTCGAGGTGAGTCGGTCTCCTGTCAGAGAAGCTTTGAATGGTCTTGTATCGTCTCGTTTGGTGATCAAGGAACCTCATAAGGGGTATATGGTGAGACAAATTGACCTCAGGGAGGTCAATGAGCTCTACGATACCCGATTGGTCTTGGAACTCGCTGTAGTGGAGAAGCTCTGCGAAAAGGGAATCGATATGCAACTGCTTTCGGATCTGAAAGAGCGTTGGCAATCGTTGATCGACAAGTTGCCCGATGTCCTTGGGTTCTGTGCAAAAGAAGATGAACTGTTTCACAAGATGCTCTGCGATGCAGCAGGAAATCTGGTGATGTCCCAGATCTTGGGCGATATTGCCCAAAGAATCCATTTTGTCAGGTTATCGGATATAACCGATCCTGATAGGTTGAGGATAACCTGTCAGGATCATCTTGACTTGCTCTTAGCGTTGGAAAAGAGGGACGTTGAAGGTGCAAAAGAGATTGTTCGAAGAAATATCCTCTGGGGCAAAGAGAAAGTGGATTCTGCCATCAAGGAGGCGTTGTTTCATGCGCACCACATGGCCTGAAGGGTTTGTCGGGACGATTTCCACACTTGGTTCTCATTTCCCTTCCAATGGACATGCGTTCTCCATCCATTCAACGTTTCCTTCCACCATCAATTTGAAGGATGAAACGAATCTTCTCTATGCGTTGGTGATGCATCAAAGGCAACTCCATCCCTGTTCTGCAGTCATGCGTTTAAGCAATGTGTTTTCAGATTTCACCATGCTTGGTCTAGCTCCTGGAAGGAAAGCTTTCTTGCAAAAGAACCGATTGTGTTTCGACTGCGGGTTGTGGGTTTCGTTTGTAGGTGCCAAACGGGTGCACCCAGACAAAGAGGCTCCTCCTGTGGTCAGTTTACTTTCTTTTGCGAGGTTGCAGAAACGAGGGGAGCTGCTCAGTAGGGTCCAATACGACAAGGGTACCTTGCTGGTGTATGAGACACTTTTTCAAACTCACGTTCAAGACAGTGGTTTTTCAGGATGGTTTGTCCCTCATGCCAGGTTGCTTCTCTCTGGAATCCAGGCAAAAGACCTGCAGGTTTCGAAAAAAGGGATGCTCTCATTGTTGGGACTCGGACCGGGGTCCACTCCTGCAGGAGATGATTTCCTCTGTGGGTTTCTCCTTTCATTATCCATGCTCAGCCTTTCATACGGTGATGCTTCGTTCAGAGCTTTTGTGCAGGCATGGTTGAATCAATTCGTCAAGATTCTCAACTCTCCAATCCAACGTACCACCGATATCTCACTACAGATGCTGCGCAGTGCCTGTGAAGGTCTCTATCCACAAGCGCTCATTTCCTTTGCCCGGACCTTTTCTGAAGATGCTTCCGATGATGTGCAGTATGAAACATCGTTGCAAGTGCTTTCGGAAATGGGCCATAGCTCTGGTTATGATGCAGCTTCCGGTTTGATGTTTGGGTTGGTTGGACTTTTTCCTATGTCATGAACAAGGGGGGACTATGATTGTTGATTTCTCGTACAAGAATCCGAAGACGGAATCTGATTTGCTGGAACTGCTTTCTTCTGCAAAGGGAAAGGCAAAGCTGCTCAGCGGAGGAACCGATCTCTTGGTCGGGATGCGTAGCGGTGTGTATCGTCCTGAACTGTTGATTGATGTGAAAAAGGTGCCGGGGTATGAAAAGCTTGTCTATGAACAAGGAAAGGGACTTACCATCGGATGTGCAGTTACCATCAACGATATCGTTTCGAGTAAGGTGGTGCATCAGCAGTATCCTCTCTTATGTTCTTGTGCCAAGGATCTGGCATCGTATCAAGTCCGCAACCGTGCAACAGTGGTGGGAAACATTGTGAACGCTTCCCCCTGCTCCGATATGGCACCTGCTCTTCTCTGTCTCGATGCAACGGTTTGCATTGCCTCATTGAGGGGGAAAAGGGAAGTTCCCATTGGTGAATTTTTCACCGGGGTGAAAAAGACCGTGTTGGAAACAG
>JAQVVB010000378.1 GCA_028699215.1 Sphaerochaeta sp.
CCAGGAAAGGTTGTCATTGGAACCTTGATCTTCGGTGGAATCACCAGTCTCCAGTTCAGTCTTCAGGCAGCGGGTTTCAAAATGGTCATCCCTACTCAGTTCCTTGGTTTTTCTCCGTATCTCATCACGCTGGTCGTCTTGAGTGCAATGACCATCATCAACGGCAAGAAGAAAGGATCTTTTGCTGCTCCAGCTGCACTATCCACTCCCTTCGCTATCGATGACAAATAGAAAGAAATACTCCTTTGTTTTCATCAATGGGACCTTACGGGTCCCATTTATTTGTCTTGCACTCCTTTTTTGAAAAAGATAGGATGCTGATATGAGTGAATCCAGTAAAAAAACCAACGCCATGAGGATACTTGAATCCTTGAACATCAACTACGAAGTGGTGACGTATGAGTGGGATGAAGAACATCTGGATGCAGTCCATGCAAGCCAGATGGCAGGGCTTTCCAGCCAACAGGTGTTCAAGACCATCGTCATGCAGGACAGCTCTCAGGCAGTGTTTGTATTCTGCTTGCCTGCAGACTTTTCTGTCAGCCTCAAGAAGGCACGAGCCCTCACCAACAGCAAGGATATCGACTTGATCAAGATGGACCGCCTACAGCACACTACAGGGTATATCAGAGGAGGTTGTTCACCTCTTGGCATGAAGAAACACTTCCCTACATTCATTGAAGAGTTGGCCCAGTTGGAAGAATATATTTATGTGAGTGCAGGCCAACGGGGAATCCAGTTGAAGATAAAACCCGATGACCTGGTCATGGCGTCACAAGCAGTGTACGCAGACTTTACCTAAGCATGTCTGTTCTGACTGGTAAAGAATCTTCTGAGCCTTCTACTGACAGTAACCCCAGACAGAAGAATCGACAGGATGATTGCAGCGGAAAAAAGACTTATAGACCAGCGAAGCGCCCAGTATCCATACCAATAATGGGTAAGGAACAGGTCGAGGGCTGTAAAAGTGAAAAACAGCACGATAAGGCAAAAGAACACAAGATCAGCTAGAGGAATTCTGGTTCGTTTCCTAGTGAGATACAAGACAAAAAACAAAGCCACTCCACAAAACAGCACAGCAGAGGTCGGAAGTGCGACAGGGAGAAACCACGTGAGATTCCCTTTTACCACCAAATTGATCAAGACAATGTACAAGAGGTATACCGTCCCCATTTTCACTGCAGTTGCAATGGGATGAGCGTGTGCGGTTTTTGATGCGGGAAATACGGCAAGCACCCAAAGCAAACAAAGACCTCCGATTGAAATAAGAGACCAAGTTGCAGAACGATCATACAAATCAATGCCCAAAAGGAACACGGCAGCCAGCCCCATATGCACTGAAGCCTGAACAAAATACGTGTGTTTGGCAACAAAGGCCATGATGAGGATCAGAGCGGCCATCATGATGCTGAACAAGGGAATGAATCCATGGGAAAAATTACCCGAGAACCACATGGTGAGGGCGACGGTTATTTCACTTATGATCAACAAGGAAAGAATGAGCTCTACAATTCCTTTACTGGTTTTATTGAACCCTCCTGTTCCTTTCTGGGGCATGGGAACAGGAAACAAGGGTTCTTCTTTCTGCTCATGAATATCGCAAGGAAGATTTACCTTAGTATGGCAGAGAGGACATTCTTCAGCGCCATTCTCCAATTTAACTCCACATTTTATACAATAGGCCATACAGTACTCCTAAACTTCATTGGATCGGTTGGTCGATATCTCTACAGGTATTCCATCTTCTACAAGAAACGTACAGAACAACCTTTCGAGTTCAGTATCAGTATTAAAAAAACTGGTGAAGTTGACCACAACTTTGTCTTTCCAACCAATCACGGCCAAAGCCACTTTGTTCAACTGTCCAGGACAGAGGTAAAAATCCATTCTTGAAAGCGAATCCTGCAATTCCTCAGGCATCTGCACATACCCAAGATTCGAAATCACTGCAGAATACAGGTCATCACCAAGAGAATTCGACAACAACTTGAAAAGAGGATTCTTGATGATGTTGGGAGCGAACCTCATCAGGATATGCCGCTCCCCTCCTACATTCCTTTTTATCTGGCTACGATTGCGCTTGGGGTCTTGGGAAAGAGCCAATTCAAGACGTACTTTCTTGAGTATTTCCTCGAACGTATACTCGCCAAGCGCCGGCTCAATACCAACGACAGCGAACAGGGTGAAATTTCTCATGGTGTCATAATGAAATATCTTTCTCAGGTTCATGGGTATAGAAAGCCGTATCGGCTTACGTTTTTTCTGAACAGGAACCTCTTGCTTCTGAAATTCCTGCAAAGTCCAAATGAGCAAAGAAGAAAGATACTCGGTGATGGTGGCTCCCCGTTCCTTCGCTCTCTTGCGCAACGCTTGCCCATCGAGCATTGCACTGATGACTTTCACCCGGTCATCATAACTTCCCTTACCCACACGATGGTAGGTAGACCCTGTAGAAGGAGAACCTGGAAGATTCTTGTCATACAGATGCTGAAAAGGGTCGCTGAATTCCTGCTTTGAGGGTTTTGAAGAGAAATCCAGTGCACCACTGAAGGAAAAATCAGCAATACCTGCAAGATGACAATACTGCTGTACGATCATCTTCAAATACACCAGAGCACCAGAACCATCGGTTAAGGAGTGGAAGCATTCCAGCGCTATCCTGTGGTTGCTGTACAATACCCTGAAAAGATACCCATTGTTATCCTTGAAGTTAAACCTTGCCGAGGGGTATGAACCTTCTGGGTGAATGACAGGTGGTTTGTCATTGGGAGAGAGATAATACCAAAAAAAGCCTTTATGCAGA
>JAQVVB010000379.1 GCA_028699215.1 Sphaerochaeta sp.
CAACAGATCCGGTTATGAGCTTGCAGTCACTGCAACCCCACTGACCAGCGGCGCATTCACCATTGACTATGCCCTTGCTGTAGGTTCCGCCGGCTTCAACACCGCAAGCACCACCAATGAAGGCAACAAGATCACCGTCACTTCCCTGACCGGTTTGACCGTCACCCCGTACGAGATTCTCGTGACCGTGGACAAAAACGACTACGACAACCAGCCCTCCGGCAACTACAGCGGTGACATCACCTTCAACTACACCGCAAAATAAGCAACAGCTTTTCAAGCTCAGCGTCTGTCCACAAGGCCTTCCTCTCCAGGAGGGCCTTGCTTATCGGTACGTTATTTTCTTTTTTTCTTTTTTTCTTTCTTTCTTTTTCTGTATGCCTTTACATGTAGAAAGAAGGCCTTCCGAGGGGAGGACCTTCTTTCATGCATTGCAACTGCACAGTTTCTTTCTCTTTTACCAATGCTTGGCTTGACTTCTTCTACTCAGAAGACAGCAACCGATCAGAGAGTTTCTTCAGACAATGAAAGGTAGAGTCTGCGGGAATGAACGCCCAAGATTTGGTTCGTTTCAACACCAGTCCTTCAACCACCTGTTCCACCGTGTAGAAGTTGCCTCCGATGCGGTTGTTGTCATACGCGCAGAAAGCGGTGGCATAGAACAGCTTCTTCGACTCACCGGGTTTGATCGTGATCGTGGTGGGAGCGCCGAATATTGCATCCGTAGGCTCTGCTGCGGCAATCCCCTTATAGAGCCTGTTGGTTCCTGAACCGCAGTTCAAGGAGTATTGCTGGCTCATCCCCCCGTTATACAAAGCCCAAGGGGTCTCATTTCTTCCCCCAAAATCAAACAGGAAGTTGTTGAAGTTCAAAGGAACCATGTCGTCCTCCAACGCTGCAGGTCCGGGAAAGAAATTGAAATACACCATCTGTTGCCTTGGATTGATCACACTTGACCACCCAAGGTTTGCTGAACGAGGAACCAACCCGGAAATGAAATCAGTTGTACCGATGGGAGGAGGAACCTCACTCAAGTCGGTGGTACCACCATCCTTCAAAGGAGCCTTCTTCCAATCCTCAAATTGGGTTTCAGGAGCAAGGCGGGAGACCGTACCTGAAAGCTGGTCCACAGAACCAGTGGTCCAGACATCAGAGCAGGCATTGAGGACACATCCTGACTCCAAAAAGGGTGACCCCAGTTCATTGTTCCAAACCGTATTGGCAAGCAGGTCCTCAGTGCCGTTATTCGTAATGATGCAGAGGGTATAATGAACAGGTTGGTTGGGAAGCAACATATCGATCTTGCGCACCTGCCACTTTGCTTTTCGGTTACGCACCATGCTCATGAGCCATACGCCGCCGAACTCAGGATCAGTACCATACCGCTCAACCATCCAATAGGAAGAAGCGGTGAATCCACTATGCTCATACTGCACGTCTCCAGCAGAAAAAGCCGGACCATAGTTGGGAAAGCTGAAATAAGCTCCCCCTTTCTGGTAGAGATAAGAACTGTTCTTCCAGTACTCTGCATTTTCGTCACTGAACACCGATGTACCGGTACCACGATAGTGGGGCAACAGATGCGCGTTGATCCTTCCCCCTGAAGGAGTCTCGGAACTCAATTCAAGAACCATGCCCCCTTGGTCTTCCAAAACGACTCTGATAAGGTCATTGCTCAAAACTGTAGCGTTTCGGCTCTCCCACAATCTCAGACGACGGATATCCATAGCACTTCTCCTTAAATTTGCACAAAAGCAGGGTGTTAAAAATCCCGCATCACAGTATACTGGTAGCAGATATCCTGTCATTGTTCAAGGAGACTACGCTATGATTTCCAAGAAGGACCAGTGCTTCAACCTTTCGACTAAAAACACCACCTATCTCTTCAACATAACTGAGACAGGACACCTGGAGCACCTCTACTACGGAAAGAAACTGAAAGAGGCCTCCGTCAACGTGGATGCCTTGTCAGAGAAACGCTCCTTGCCAATCGGAACAGGAACGGCCTATGACAGCGACCACCCCACCCTCTATCTGGGCAACCTTTGCATGGAGTATTCTACCACAGGAAAAGGCGACTGTAGAGAGAGCTCCATTGACATTGAATATGGAAGAGGAATGCACACCCTCGATTTCATCGTCAAAAGCTACAGAGTCATCCCTGGAAAGCCCAGAGTCTTTGGAGGATTACCCGAATCATACGGCGACAAATCGACTTGCACCACCTTGGAAGTCATGCTCAAGGATACAAGCCTCCCGATTCGCCTTGCCCTCACCTACACCATATTCGAAGACTCGGACGTCATAACCCGAAGAACCACCATCTTCAACGACACTGACCAAATCCTCATCATACGCAACATCTCCTCGCTCCAACTCGATCTTGACGCAGACGATGATTGGAACCTCGTCACCTTCGATGGAGCTTGGGCACGGGAACGATCCTTACATGAAAGAAAGCTCAGCCCAGGCATCATCATCAATGACAGCAAGAATGGGACCAGCTCTGCAGAACACAACCCCTGCATCTTCCTAACCAAGGCAGACGATGAGTGCATCGGCATCAATTTGGTGTATAGCGGCAACCACCGCGAAGTCGTCGAAACCTCTCCCTATGGAAAGATCAGAATCCTTACAGGCATCAATCCAAGTACATTCTGTTGGGAACTCAGTCCCCAAGACCGCTTCCAGAGCCCTGAGGCTGTCATGACCTATTCGCACAAAGGAATGAACGGAGCAAGCCAGAACTTCCACCACTTCATCAACAACCACATCATCAGGGG
>JAQVVB010000380.1 GCA_028699215.1 Sphaerochaeta sp.
CTTTGGGATACGATGTTGCATACGCTCAACGGGTTTTTATCGGCAGCGATCGGGTTTTCCTTGGTGGACATCCTCAACAAGAATGAACGATTCTCGTTTCGGCTCTCTCCGTTGTTTGTCGCCATCATGGCGTTTTGCTTCTCCATGACGATCGGGGTGGTGTGGGAGTTCTTTGAGTTCTTTATGGATATGGTGTTCGGCATGGACATGCAGAAAGACACGGTCTTACCTACCATTCGTTCGGTAATGCTCGATCCAACAGGCAAGCAGACAGTTGTAGTTCTTGATGCCATTACAAAAGTAACGGTAAACGGCCAAGAACTTGGCCTTGGAGGTTATTTGGATATCGGGCTCTATGACACGATGAAGGACTTGTTCGTGAACTTCATCGGAGCCTCAGTGTTCTCAGCAACAGGATACTTTTTTGTCAAGTATAGGAAGAGAGCGTCGTTTGTCACCCACTTCATCCCGACTTTGGTGGAGAAGGAGAAAGAGCAACCTACTGCTGACAGCCCCGAATTGCATTGATATTCGAATTGATCGCAGGGATGAGGTATTTGTTGAACCTAATACGATGGATGCTTTGTTCTGCTTCAGGGCACTCTCTGAAGAAGTCATCGGGGCTGTAGAACTTACCGAGATCGTCTTCAACTGCCTTATCCTGTACGTAGGTGTTTTCCTCGTCCCATCTATTTGGCGGGTTCTTGAAATTCAGTACGGCAATGCCGAAGCCATAGAAACTGCCCATGTAGTCGGGGAACTTGGCCTGTAGTTTCTGCAGGTAGGCCTTATCGATGATATGCCCTTCCAGTTCAAGCCAATTTCCTTTGTGGAATATTTCAACCCAGCCGTGGGGGAGCTGTTCGGGAATGAACTTGTAGGCCAGGCCCTTTGCCAACCCTCTTAGGATGATCTTGTTCACCAAGGTGGCATGAAAGCGGCAAGGAATGCCGACGGCGCGTAACAGGGCCATGAGTAGGGTCGTTTTGGTCATGCAGTTGCCTCGTTTAGCACCAAGTGTCTGTGAGGCTGTAAGGGAATAGGACTTTTCATACCCGTAGGCAATCTCATCCCGTACAAATGCATACACCATGCCAATGAGCTTGGTCTGGTCGCTCAGGTTGTTCCACCCTCGTTTTTGTACTAGTTGTTGAATCGACGGATCATCATAGTCGAGAAGTCTGGTTCGCTTCACATACTCATTTGAAGTATTTTGTTCCAATCGCTCGAGTTCCATAAAAACCTCCTATCCCTACCTAGCTCGTAGGGAATGCCTGTCAAAGCCGTAGGTGATGATAAAAGCATCACCTCAAAACCTCCACCAATTTTTCGGCTGTCTATGCAGAATATCATACTATAGGGCTTCTTATCTATGTAAATCGTTATAGACATAAGAAGAGGGGTGAGGTGCAACGATGAAAGGATGCGTTGAGTTGTTACTTGCCGCTGCGAATGGCGATGATGTTTTTATTGAGAGAAGGTCGAATGAAGTGTCGGTAACGGAAACCTTTGGAACAAGATTCTGCTTCTGGAAACTCTCTGAAGAATGCATCTGGGCTTTCGTATCTTCCCAGGTCTTTTTCAATGACCTTGTTTTGTACGTAGGTGTGTTCGTCGTCCCATTGTATCGGAGGGTTCTTGAAGTTCAGCACTGCAAGTCCATAGCCATAAAAGCTACCCATGTAGTCAGGAAATTTGGCTTGGAGGTTTTTCAGATATGGACGATCTATGATGTGGCCTTCGATCTCAATCCATGAACCCTCGTGAAATATCTCTACCCAACTGTGGTGGATTGTTTCAGAAATCATGTTGTAACGGAGTCCTTTCACCAATCCACGGAAAAGAATCTTATTGACGGTAAAGGCATGGAAGCGGCAGGGAATGCCCACCGCTCGAAACAAGCCCATAAGCAGAATTGTCTTGGTTATGCAGTTGCCATACCCTTTATGGAGAATCTGCGAGGCTGAAAGTTCAAATGATTTTGTGTAGCCGTAGGCTATTTCGTCACGCACGAATGCATAGATGGAACCAATCAGTACCGATTCGTCTTGTATGGAATTCCATCCACGAGTTTCTAGTAAGTGAGTTATGGAGGCGTCACGATAGTTCAGAAGCTTGGTTTCTTGTATGTATTCAGAGGAATCAGGTTGTTCCAAACGTTCTCGTTCCACAAAGGCCGCCTTACAATGCGATGATTTTAGGTAATGAAACCTTTTCCTAACTAACAAGCACTTGTACCAAGATAAACAAAATAAAGCAAGGGTGGATACATTTTCATAGAAAGAAAGTATTGGAATCTACATTTTAATGTTTTACACATTTAAATAAATGTATCACAATATGCATATATTCAAACATATTATCTGCTATACTCATACCCTAAGCAGTATATATCCCTCAATTGGTATATTTCAACTTAAAAAGAAAAAAACTGAAAGTATAGTGAATACAACTTCTTGATATAGAACTTTTTGATTGAGTGTATTGAACACTTCTTTCACTCCCCTATGACCATGAAGCGCCTGTTGCTGCCTATGAGGAAGTCCGATCGTGTTTGGACCTGGAACAACTCACCTGCAGGTAGGTCTCTTTCCCTACAAGCAGAATCTTGTCAGTTCGTACGTATGGCTTTGATCTTCTTGTTGATCGTCGTATGCAAAAGATGCGTATATATAAAACCCTGTGTAAAGCGTTCTGCTTCTGGGTGTTCATTGAAGAATGCATCAGGATCGGTGAAACAGCCCAGGTCTTTTTCTTTTGCCTTATTCTGTATAT
>JAQVVB010000381.1 GCA_028699215.1 Sphaerochaeta sp.
TTAATGAAGGTTTTTATATCCCTTGAAACCAACTCATCACGCACTGCCTCGTGAATCGCCAGATTGGGAAATATCTCAAAGATTGGATCCAGCCAAAACGCTTGGAAGAGAGAAAAGGGAATGCCCCTGCCCGAGAGCCTCTGGCGATCAGGTGGGATAAGGAAATTTGCATCCAAAGTGATCACCTGATTATGGTCACTGAATAATGATACCAGGGCGGGATTCTTCGCTGCAACATCAACTTTCATGCTTCCAACTCTCAATGAAATCACGAAGCTCATCTATATCATCTTGTGAGACTGAAATCTCATAACCATAATCTGCAGGACTTTTATTGAACAGTCCAAGGATTCTGATAAACGTATCTTCATCAATCAGATTGTTTTCAAAGTTCCGCAATATAGTCTCTATTGCCCTCGGAGAGGAACCGATTGTTTTGGTGGCAGTATTTAATTTGATAAATACATCACTTTGGGTCGATTGCCCAATCTTGCCATATTCTCCCTTTGGATCACGTTCATCAAGAGCATACAGCTCTTGGTATTGTGCCTCTGTTATGGCTTGTATTTCCCACAACCGTTTCACCAAGGAACGATAGGGGAGCCACCAAGTACAGTGAAGCCTAGCGATGAAGCGAAGCAAGACGTTTATCTGGATGTCAGCCAGAGAAAAAGATTTGAATTCTTCGAAGATCCGGCGTTTCAGAACCTCTTCAGGAAGTAGGAATTCGGCAGCAAACCAGTTCGCTTTGGCTTCGACCATATCGTCATCTGGCCCATCCTGCCGACTCAGATGCATGCCGGTCTTGGTAAAAAAGTGATACAATTCATGGGCAATCGCAAAAATCTGTTTATCGAAATAATCGGCGGTATTGAGCCCGATGAACACAAGGCGCTCCCCACCCTCTTCTGAACACAGAATCACAGCGGAGAAGGCAGGCTTGCCACCCTCCGCTTCAATAGGGTATTCAAGCAAGATGATGTTGAGCATATCAAGAATCGTGTGAATATCATTTGCAATCGGAGGATCATCAGAAAAACCAAGCGAAAAACGTTTGTCTCTAGCCAATTTCCTAATCGCTTCAATTTCCTGATCGCTAAGCTTGATTTTCCGAAACATGCTCGAATTTTCTCCTCAGTAGGGTCTGCTGACGCAACGCGAACATCATGCCGAGGAGGGTATCGACCCCTTTCTGCTCAACATCATCCATGCTTTCGCTACGAAGGGCAATGAAAGATTGCGGTTGTTCCTTCTCTACAAACATATCGGTGATTTCGAATCCTAGGACATCCGCCAAAGCCTGAAGCTGAGCAATTGATGGAGTAAAATCTTCACGTTCAATGCGTCCGATCATGATTCGGTGAAGCCCAGTACGTTCACCAAGCTCTGCCTGGGTCAGATTCTTGCTAGTACGCAGTTCAGATACCGTTTTTGACAGCTTAACTGCGGATAAGATTTTCATCCGCGGGCCTCCTTTATCTATACTATACGCTGTTTCATGTAGAAATGTAACCAATATTTACAATAATTTCAATATTACCACTTTATTCTGTATTAATGTTATTTTGAATTACATGTCACAAAAAACATACGCCTGAGCCTACCCCAACTAAATCAGGATGCCTTTATCTTGCTGAAATCTCCAAACCAAGTCATAAACTCGGGACTCGGATTCAGGTCAAAACAGACAAGAGAATCTTCTTCTTGTCATAAAGCCAAAGCTTTTTGAAAAGATACGGCAAGCTTTCAAATTGCATGGGTCAAATATGAGAAAAATACACATACAATACCTAACAAGACTTGCCAAGCAACGAAGACTTCCCTTTGTACCCCACACGAGGGGAAGATGGTGGAAAAGCAATCCCAAGACCAGGAAAGAAGATGTCATCGATATCCTTGCCCTTGATCAGGATGGACAATAGGCTATCTTCTGTGAATGCAAATATCGGAATAAACTGTTTGGCATGGATCAATACAAGGACTTTTTCAACGCCACTGCCATCTTCAAAAAAACCGTCAACCGCTTCTATTACCTCTTCAGCAAATCGGGTTTCACCAAAGAAGTGATACATCTAGCGCAGCAAGATGGCGTGATGCTTGTAACACTGGATGACGTGTTCCTCGTTGGCTGACAAAATGACGAGGTTTCCTATACCGCTGTTGTTCCATCCCACCTACATAGTGATGAAATTGCCTCGCAGCTCAAGTCCCTTCCTTCAGGATATCCAGATACGCTTTATAGGCAAAGGTCCTTCCCCTCAGTCTTCCACTCGATAGAACCAATATGTTGGCATCAATCAACCGCTTGACGGCACTTGCGACCGTATTGTACGAAACTTGCAAAGCTTGGGCTGTCTTATTGATTTCTATAATGGGATTGCGCTCGAGGTAGGCAAACAGTTGAAGCGCGTTAACTCTGGCACGCCCGAGCGTGTTGATACGAGTCTCATGGGCATCGTGAAGTGTTTTTAGGCGTATGATATTCTCATGAGCGTCCTCGGCGGACTCACTGACAGAGCTGAGGAAGAACTTGATTAAAAGCACTTCGGTCAACCGGTCGTGTTACTCGACCCTGTTCCTCTGCCTAAGCTTACAGAAACAGGTTGCCTGATTCCCTCCCAAGCTGAGTACCAGTGATTGGCTAAACCTTTCCGTACGGGTTTCCGCTAGTATTGCAGTTGTTTCGAGACTGCCCATTTCAGGAAAAATATCTGCAGACGCTCCTGCATATCACATTCACATTGATTGTCTGCGAACAATGATGGCAT
>JAQVVB010000382.1 GCA_028699215.1 Sphaerochaeta sp.
GGGGTGCTGTTTCCAAACACCAGTTTCCAGAAAATGCCCATCTCTCCCAGTCCATCGATACGACCGGCATCCAGCAGGTCATTGGGAAAGGACATCAGGTACTGTCTCATCTGGAAAATACCGAAAGCATTCAATAAGAAGGGAAGAACCAAACCATAGTAGGTGTTTTGCATCCCCAGTTTCACTGCGGTGATATACATGGGAATCATGATGGCTTCAAAGGGAATCATCATCCTTCCCATGATCATCATGAATACGGTGGTTCTTCCCTTGAACTGAAACTTTGCCAAACCGTACCCAGCAAAGGCACTTACGATAACCGAAAGAATTGTTGTGCTGAGGGCAACTACCAGCGAATTGATGACGTTGCGGACAAAGATGAAGGAACGGTCATTCCCTGCGATGGCATTGAAATAATTTGTGGCATTGAATTGTTTCGGTATCCACCTATAGGGCATAGAGAATATCTCAGCTGGGCTCATGAATGATGCGGTGAGCATAAAGACAATGGGTACAAGTATTATCAAACAACAGACTATGAGCAAGATATTCACTGCTAGGCTGCCAATCATTTGTATTTTTGCAGTTTTCAATTGTAGCCTCCTAGTAGGATACTGTATCTTTTTCGGATGATTTCAGACGAATGAGCGTGAGCCCCATCATGATCAAAAACAACAGGACACTCATTACACAAGCCCTGCTGATATTCAGATCACGCATTGCCGTATTATAGATATTGAGGGTGATGACGTTGATGGGTTCTAAAGGCGCTCCCCTTTGGGTGAATAGGTACTGGGTGGAAAAGGATTTCAAGCAGTTGAGCATGGCAACGATAGAGACCATCACGGTTGTTGGTTTTATCAGTGGGAAGACTATCCTCTGGATTATCTGGTGCTTTTTGGCTCCGTCTATTGTTGCCGCTTCTATTACGGAAGTAGGAATTTTGGCGATGCCTGTCACAAAGATGATGGTGAAGTAACCAACATACTTCCAGACATAGATGGTGCTGGTACAAATACGGAGCATTACAGGGTCTGTAAGCCACTGGTGGTCGACCCCAGGGCTTCTCAAGAGGAAATTAAGAACGGAATTCCCCAACCCCCTTGGGTCGAATATTAAGATCCAGATCAGCGCTGCTACTACCGAGGACAGAATGGCAGGGGAATAGATGAGCAACTGGAGCACTCGCCCAGATTTTTTTCTTGAAGTGATGGCAAGAGCCAGGACCATTGATAAGATGGTCAAAGGAACAAAGGCCCCGAAGGTGAAGATGAGGGTGGCCTTTGCAGAGTTCCAAAAGTCCTTTGACTGTATGATGTAGGCATAGTTTTTCAAACCTACAAATTTTGGAGCCCTTAAGGAGAGTAATTTCATATTAAAGAACGTGTTGAAGAATGCATTGAGCATTGGATAGAGCGAGAACAAAAGAAAAAGAACGACTGCTGGCGTAACGAATATCCATCCCCAACGGGCTTTTTTCTTTTCAATTCCAATATAGGCGGTTTTCATAGCAAAGCTCCTAGGTAACCATGTGGTTTCCCTATAGATGGGAAACCACATTAACAGATGATTCTATTATTCGTTCAAAATATCTTGGACAGAAGCCCTGAAAGCATCGAGAACTTCCTTCGAGTCTTTTCCCTGGAGCATGGAACTCTCAACGGCAGCTTTGAACTTGTCATTGATGGCACCACTGTTTTCTGCATAGAATACCAGACTGGCATGGTTCATATCATCTTCAAACACGGAAGCGTACGGAGTCTCTTTGAATGCTTTGCTTTTGAACAACTTGTACGTAGGTTGGACAAGGTTCACTTTGGCAAGGTAGTCTTCTCCATGGCTCAGCATGAAATCAACAAGTCTCCACGACCAGATTTGTTTTGCTTCTGAGCTTTGTCCGTTGACAAGGTAGTAATGGCAACTTACTTTTCCAGCAACATGTTGGATTGCGTTCTCCCATTGTGGGTAAGGAACGACCATCCAATCTCCGCTGTTGTAGAATTCAGGATTGGTAGTCTGGATTCTTGCTTCTTGGTAGAGTCCGCTTTCGCTCATGGCAATCTGGTTGTCGTTCAAATCAAACGCTTTCCTTGCTGCAGTATAGGTAGGGCCTCCAAGGTTTTTGCCTTTGGGTCCCCACGCTTTCATGTAGTCGAAGAACTGAATCCAAGCGGCATCTCCGATAACTGCTTTTTTACCATCATCACTGATGAGCTTTCCTCCCAATTGCTCAACCATTGGCAAGAATTGCTGGGTATAGGAAGGATAGCGGAAGTCAAAGCCTCGGCGTGTTATGATTTCACCATTCCGTTGGACAAGTTTTTCGCTCAAGGACATGACGTCTTCCCAAGTCTTTGGATAATCCTTTTCTGCATCAAGTCCAGCTTCACGGAAAATCTGTTTGTTCACATACAAACAAAGGTTTGTGTATTCAAGGGGTAGTCCGTGGATTCCTTCATCGAGCATAACTGCTTCCAAAGAACCTGGAATATACCTGTCCAACACTTCCTGCGTGCTTTTTGCTCCAATCCAATCAGGATTGAGTGTGCTGGTACGTCCTTCAACTACAAATCTCCTGATAACCGATTGGCTCTGGTTGAAAACATCCGGCCCTTGGTTTGCGCTGAATGCAACAGTAAGCAGTTCGCTCATTTTCCCTGAAGGGTACGTCTGGTAATCAACCGAAACATTGGGATTCTGTTTGGTGAATTCTTCGATGAGCCCTTTCTCTAAAGCGGCCCTGTTTGCATCTTCATGT
>JAQVVB010000383.1 GCA_028699215.1 Sphaerochaeta sp.
AATGTAGCGGTCGCTTCTGGCGGTGGAGGAATTTATAACGACAGTTCCTACATTTCCGTCAATGATCAGGTCATTCCCGAAGATGGAAATCCGCCAGAACTCCCAATTCCAGTAGTACCAGGTACCCTTGTCCCACTCCCCTATGTAGATCCAGATCATCCGTTTCTGCCAGTAGAATATGCCCTTTCCATTACCGATAATCAGGCTTTTTCAGTTCAGAATGCATTCAATGCCAATCGTTCTGCTATAGGCAAGGCCCAGTTGGTGGTTACCAATGCAATTTCAGAAACCTCTTACGGAGTAAACATCAAGTTCAGCGATGCTGTGAACAGTACAAATTTCACACTACATCTTGGGGGCATCGTTTCACAATATGCTATTCCCTACAAACTCCAGTTTCTCAACCAAGAAGTTGTAGGAGGAACCCCGATTATCTGGAGCAACCTCACCAATGGAACCTATCTGCAGGATATTTTTGTCACAGGCATTGATCCAACCATCGCAGATACAGCTCCTTCCGGGTCGTACTCTGATGTGATTACCGTGACAGTCACGCCTCTCGATACCATCTAGGCTTTTCCTTGGATAGAACCAGAAACATGTTCAAAATATGGTTTTTTCTTGTATGAGAAAGAAATTTGTCACAGGTTCTCAGCTTTCCAGAGGGAATGCACATACACTTGAGCAATCCATATTCCCTAAAGTAATCGGACAAACGATTTTCCATACTCTGCTCTGCATCTTCTTGCATAATCTATATAAAACTGTGTATTGTCAAACCATACAACCTTGGAGGATGCCCTTTCATGTTTGATATCGATTATGCAAAAACACCGGTTACGGATTTCTATGGATGCAACTGCTTCACAGAAACAGAGATGGGAAAATATCTCAGCGATTCTACCATTAGAGAATTGAAGGAAGTTCAACGAGGGCAGCGTGAGTTGACCAGTGAACTTGCAGATTACGTAGCCAGTGCCATGAAGCAATGGGCGCTCACCAAGGGAGCCACTCATTTTTGCCATTGGTTCCAGCCTCTGACTGGACTGACCGCAGAAAAGCATGATTCTTTCATCAACCCTACCAAGGGAGGAAAAGTCCTTCTTGAATTTTCAGGAAAGGAGCTGATCAAGGGAGAAGGTGATGCTTCTTCGTTTCCAAATGGTGGATTACGTGCAACGTTCGAAGCACGTGGCTATACAGCTTGGGACACATCCTCTCCTGCCTTCCTAAAAGATATCAACGGGGTGAAGACCCTTTATATACCGACCGCTTTTTTCTCTTACAATGGGGAAGCCTTGGATAAAAAGGTCCCTCTTCTTCGAGCAAATCAGGCAATTGAGAAACAGACGCTGCGTGTGCTCCGTGCTTTAGGCAATGCCAAATCCAAGCGCATCATTGTCAATATCGGCCCAGAACAGGAATATTTCCTTGTTGATAAAAAATATTATGATCAAAGACCCGATTTACGTCTTGCCGGGCGTACGGTCATGGGTAATTTAGCTGCGAAAGGACAGGAATTAAACGATCACTATTATGGGACCATCGGTGATCGGGTTACGGTATTCATGAGTGAACTGAATTATGAGCTTTGGAAGTTGGGGATCAGCAGCAAGACACAACACAAGGAAGCTGCTCCCAATCAATTTGAAATTGCTGTCGTGTACAATGCCGCAAATCTTGCAACTGATCACAACCAATTGTTGATGGATGTGTTGCAAAGTGTCGCACTCAGACATGGAATGGTTGCACTGCTCAATGAAAAACCCTTTTTAGGGGTGAATGGCTCAGGTAAGCATGACAACTGGTCCTTAGCTACTGACGATGGGGTGAACCTTCTCTCTCCTGGAAGCAATGCAGCAGACAATGTCCAATTCCTTCTCTTTCTGACCTCGTTCATCAAGGCCGTCGATGAATATGCCCCGCTTATCCGTTGTGGTGCTGCTGTTGCAGGAAATGACCACAGGCTGGGGTCTTCGGAGGCTCCTCCTGCCATCATAAGCTTGTATCTTGGCGAGCAGTTGACATCGATTCTCGATTCCATATCTGAAGAAAAAAGCTGTTCGAAGAAAGACCTGCAGTTCGTAAAACTGGGGGTCACGATGCTTCCTCAACTCCCCAAGGATTTATCCGATAGGAACAGAACCAGCCCGATCGCCTTTACCGGTAACAAATTCGAATACCGCATGGTAGGATCATCCCAATCCATGTCGGGTCCAAACATCTACCTCAATTCGGCAATGGCGCAAATACTTGAAGAAGTTGCTGACAGACTGGAAAATTCCAAAGATAAAGATTTGGAATGCCAGTGCATCATCAAAGAATTTTATACCCGCCATAAGCGTGTTGTATTCAACGGAAATGGATATGGAGCAGACTGGATCGTTGAGGCAGAAAAAAGAGGACTTCCCAACTTCAAGGATACGGTCAGTGCACTTCCTCAAATGAAAAGTGAAAAAAGCCTCCAGCTTTTTGAACAACAGCATGTATTCTCAAAGAGTGAAATTGAGTCGCGTGTAGATATTTATCTACAGACATACAGCAAGCAAATCAACATTGAAGCTTCCATCATGGTGGAGATGTGCAGGAAAAATGTCATTCCTTCCGTGGCTAAATACTTACAAAAACTTTGTGACAGCATTACTTCACAAGAAAAGCTGGGTCTTGAGACCACAGAACAAAGACAGATTGCCACCACACTGTCTTCTACCCTCAACCAAGCCATAGCTGCAAATGAAACACTCCATGTGTGCATAG
>JAQVVB010000384.1 GCA_028699215.1 Sphaerochaeta sp.
ACTATATCCTCCTAGATTAGTTTTCGACATATGTCATTTACACGTATACTATAGGATGGTATCCGGCATATGTCAATAACTAATGAAAGAATACTTGCACTTTCAAAAAGAAAAGCCCTGTTTGGCATTAAACAGGGCGTAGCACTCATTTAGTCGAAAATAATCATGTCCAAGATGTGAATAATTCTAAGATCTCATCCATTTCTTTTGTATCACTGGGTTTGACTCCGCTAAAAACTTTATGTTTTGCAATGACGAACGAGAGAACCATCACTGCTTCCTGGCGATCACTCATTGAAGTAAGGGGTACCGATGAATAGAAGGGCTTTGTCTTTCCTCCATCTTTTCCTTCATAGTAGCGGTACTTTTCCAAATTGCTTTTGCCATTTTCCCAGTCTTTCTGCATTTTCTTAATTTCTTTGCTACGTTTTGATGCACTCCAATTACGGCTGTATAACTCTTCAGCCAGTTTTTTATAATGGCCTGGATACAGCAGATGGTTGGGTAGGGTGTCCATGGCCATACGCATGTAACTGATGGCCCAATCCTTGTCTCCGAAGGAAATCATTCCTCCTGGCAGTTCATCATATAGGCTGGAAAGCACATACCATGTCTCGCTGGAATCGAGTGTCTTGAAGTCATTTACAATGATGGTGAGGTCTTCAAGCATGCCTTTTGCCTTTCCTAATGCATTGAGTGGTCCTTTTGTCTGTCCCCAGCGGCCATTGTTGGAAGCCTTCCAGAGGTAAGCCATGCTTGAAGGATGTTTTTCAATGGATTGGATGGCGTATGCCTCTCCTTCTTCATATTCCTTGTAACGTCCTTCCTTGTCTTTTTCATCGAGTTCATCACCGATTGAAACCTGGACTCTTGCAAGCCTCCAAAGAATTTCCGCTTCTTCGTTTGGAGAGGTTGCATTATTCATCTGCATTTGGAGCTCACTCTTACATTCAGGATAGGCATCTTGGTCATACAACGTATCTGAGCGGTCGAGATTGATTGCGGCTGCTAGACTGGTACTGAAAAAGAACAGCAACATGATCAGAAAAAAATTCAGTTTCTTGTGCATTCAGGTGTCTCCTTTGGATCTATTTCATCAGACGTTTGAGAAGCGAAAATTTACCTTTGAAAGGTGGATAGCGAAGTGGAACGTCGAGCCAGTTTCCTTTCTTAAGGATACTTTTTGTATGACTGAAGGTGTTGAACCCTGCCTTGGCATGATAGCTGCCCATACCGCTTGATCCGACTCCTCCAAAGGCCATGTGCACATTTACCAGATGGACGATGGTGTCGTTGATGCAACCGCCGCCATATATGAGATTGTTCACCACCAGATCTTGGTGTGTCTTGTTGTCGCTGAAAAGGTAGAGGGCAAGCGGGTGCTCTCTGTTTTGAATGAACTCGATGGTCTGTTCAAAATTGTCATAGGGGATGATGGGGAGAATAGGGCCAAAAATTTCATCTATCATCAAATTGGAGTCCATATTTGGTTCAGTGATGATTGTAGGTGCGATTTTGAGAGCCTTGGGATCTAGTTGCCCTCCATAGGCCAAGGTTCCGCAGGTTAACAGTTCCAGCAAGCGGTCGAAGTGCTTCTGGTTGATGATTTTTGGATAATCACTATTGTTCAAGGGATTTGTTCCATACATGACTTGTATGGATTTCTTGAGCTCCTCGACAAAGGTTTCCAGTAGTTCTCGTTTGACAAGTACATAATCAGGGGCTACACACGTTTGTCCGGCGTTGATGAATTTTCCCCAGGCTATCCGTTTGGCTGCCAGCTTCACATTGATTCCGGCATCAATGATAACAGGACTTTTTCCGCCCAGTTCAAGGGTGACTGGAGTGAGATGTTTGGCTGCACTTTCCATGACGATTTTTCCTACATTCGGACTACCTGTGAAAAAAATATGGTCGAATCGATGGGAAAGCAGCTCAGTGTTCATGGCACTGCCACCTTGGAAAGTAGCGATATAGTTCGACAGAAAGGCTTTAGCAAGCATTTCTTCAATGACTTGAGAGGTATGCTCGCTGTATCGAGATGGTTTGAGAATGACACAGTTCCCTGCAGCAATTGCGGCAACCAATGGGGCTAGGGTCAATTGGAAAGGATAATTCCAAGGACTCATGATCAATACTATCCCCAAAGGCTGTGCAATGGTAAAGGCAGAAGAAGGAAATGTCAAAATGGTGGATCTGACCCTGTGCTTTTTCGTCCAGCTGTCGAGATGCTTGAGATGGTGGTCTATTTCAGCGTAGACGATGCCCAACTCAGTGGCGAACCCTTCAAAATCAGACTTTCCCAAATCGGCATATAAGGCTTTCAAGATAGTTGTCTCATACTGAGATATGCTTTGCCTCAGAGTAATGAGTTGCTTCTTCCTCCATGTGACGTCTTGCGTTGTTCCTGAAAGAAAAAATGTGCGCATTTCGCTTAGGCAAAGTTGAATCTCATTCATAGAGACCTCCTGTTTTCACCAAGTATGACATCATCCAGTATCGTTTGTCAAAAAAATCACTTAGAAACCAGCAATAATGTTGGCATCCAGACGTTTGATGATTTCACATGCAAGTTTTACTGAATTCTCTACATCGCTGAGACTGCTGATTCCCCAGTGGGTATGAGCATAGCGGACGGGAATGCCTATGACGATCGTAGGTATCCCTCGGTGGGCGAGATGAATCTGCGATGCATTTGTGGCGCCGCCGTTTCTGACTGCTTCCTGGACAGGGATATTGCATTCTTTCGCTA
>JAQVVB010000385.1 GCA_028699215.1 Sphaerochaeta sp.
TTTCAATGCATTGAAAGCTAAGTGGAATCTTCTGTAAAACCAGAATGATACTGATATGGGGAACTTCGGTTCCCCTTTTTTATACATTTCTTCTCTATTTATTGTATATTTATTCTTTCATTCTTGACATTGTTTGCATAAGTATGCAATATTTCGTATATCTTAAGGAGTACGAATCATGAAAAAACTAACCGTTCTTGCTTGTATACTGTTGATTGTCACCACATCATTCCTTGCTGCCGCCGGGCAAAAAGAAGTATCTACTGTATCTTCCTATGTATTTGCTGCCAACTGTGCATGGCCTCCTCTCGAGTTTGTCGATGAGAACGGCGATGTAGTAGGATTTGAAATCGATCTGGTCAATGAGATTGCCAAGGTCAGTGGAGTTGAAATCACCATCCGCAACGTTGCATGGGAAGGTATCTTTGCAGGCCTCTCCAATGGTGCCTACGATGCAGTTGCCTCAGGGGTCTCTGTAACCGAGGAACGCAAGCAGACAATGGCTTTTTCCACTCCCATCATGACCATCACCCAAGCGATTCTTGCTCCACAAAAAGCAGTTGGTCTATCAAATACCGCGTCTTTGAAAGGAAAGAAAGTCGGTGTTCAGCTTGGAACCACAGGTCATATCTTCCTTGAAGCCTACCTCGATGCCAATCCTGGTTTCGCTGTTCAGATAAAAGCCTATGACGAAATCGGTTTTGCCATAGAAGACATGCTTAATGGAAACCTTGATGCAGTGGTTACTGATTCGGTGATCGCCAGTGATTTCGTCCTCTCCAATGAAAACTATGCAAGTAAATTGAAGGTCACTGGATCAGCAAGTGACCTTGGAGATCCAGAGCCGATTGCAATCGCTTTGTTGAAAGACAATACTCAACTTCTGACACTCATCAACACTGCGCTTGCTAAAATTGAAGACAACGGAACAATGGATGCACTGAAAAAGAAATGGAACATCCTATAAACTATAGAGACAATGCCTGTTGAGGAGGGTCGCCTTTTGGCGACTCTCTTTTTCTTTAAAGCAAGCGTGTCAATTCGTTATACTATCGAATATTTATACACCCAGACTTGACTTTTACTGCATAATTATGTAGTACTTGGTACAGTAATCAATTCAAATGCAGTGAGATACAATGGACATAAAAACAAACGATTTTAATGAAAGTAAAATGCAAGCGGCAAAGAAACAGGTTGTTTCCGTAGACCCTGCTAATCTGAAGAAAAAAAACTATACCATTCAAATGACAGATGGCGTCTTGATCCCTCGCAAAGACAATGGTCATGTCCTGAATGCGTGGAGAGTGACGTTCTTCAGCGCACTCATATTGCTTGGTTCTTTGATCATTTTCAAACCCAAACCATATAGGGATATTTTTCTGGTATCGATTAAGGGTGCTCCTGTTACCTTTGAAGCCACCATCCTAGCCATCATCGGAGCTATCATCATCGGGACCGTCACCGGTCTGGGTTCGGTATCCAAACACCGTTGGGTGAACATGGTAAGCGGCGTCTATGTTGAGCTCATCCGCGGAATTCCTCTCTTGGTTCAGCTGATCTTCATCTACTATGCCATGGGAAGGTTTTTCCACATAGAGGGAATGGTAGCTGCAGTAGTGGCTCTTTCCATTTGTTTTGGTGCCTACATGGGAGAAATTGTCCGAGCAGGTATTCAGGCAATTCCCAAGGGCCAGATGGAAGCCGCAGTTGCTTTGGGCTTGAGCCGAAGCCAGGCTTTCAGGTATGTCATCCTGCCGCAGACCGTCAAGATTATTCTCCCGGCGATCGGCAATGAATTCATCTCCATGCTCAAGGATTCGTCCTTGGTTTCAACCATTGCGTTGAGTGATATCTTAAGAAAAGGACGCGAGTACATCTCTAGAACATTCCTTTCACTGGAGACCATGCTCATTGTCGCTTTGATTTATCTGATCATCACCCTCCTACTTTCCCGCCTCGTAGGAATGCTCGAGGAAAGGTTGCACAAGAATGGCTAGAATACGTATTGAAAATCTCACAAAAGACTATATAACTGATAATGCCCCTGTCAGAGCGGTAAAAAATGCATCGCTTACGGTTGAGAATGGAGAAGTGGTGGTCATCATCGGCCCTTCCGGCAGTGGAAAAAGCACCTTGCTCAGAGCTGTAAACAAATTGGAGATCCCAACAGGCGGACACATCTACATCGATGAAGATGATGTCACCGACCCAAAGGTTGACCTTCGCAAGATCCGTGAAGAAGTAGGTATGGTATTCCAGTCCTTCAATCTTTTCCCTCACCTTTCGGTTATGGAAAACATTATCTTGGCTCCTGTCAAAGTAAAAAAAATGGACAAAAGCGAAGCTCAGAAACTTGGTAAGGAACTACTGAAGATGGTTGGGTTGGAAGAAAAGGCAGATGTACATCCAGGACAGCTTTCAGGAGGGCAACAACAGCGCGTGGCGATAGCCCGAGCCTTGGCGATGAATCCTAAGGTAATGCTTTTTGATGAACCCACGAGTGCTCTTGACCCTGAGATGATCAAAGAGGTCCTCGATGTCATGCTTAATCTTGCTAAATCAGGCATGACCATGTTGCTGGTCACTCATGAGATGGGCTTTGCGAAAGCCGCTGCCGATAAGGTAGTGTTCATGGACGATGGAGAGATCATCGAGATGGGACCTCCTGAACAAATGTTCTCAAACCCCAAGAGTGATCGTACCAAACTTTTCTTGGACCACATCCTATAAAAAAT
>JAQVVB010000386.1 GCA_028699215.1 Sphaerochaeta sp.
GATGGCCGCAAAGAACTTCTGTTGTTTTGCCTCTAAAAGAGCTCCACCCCCAACGCAATACAGCATCCGGGAACCAAAAACCTCACGAAGTTTTGGAAATACCAACTTGTTTGCAAGCGTATACGGTAGCCAAGTCTTGAAACGGATCCAAGTGCTTGGTTTATTGAAACCATCGCCATTGCGTAGAATTCCAGCTTCCAAACCTCGATTGAAAATCCCTTCGACAAAGGCACCTTTCTGATGAATGCCTTGGGTCATCTTCTTCATGAAGTTTCCGGTTATGGAGGGAACCGTCATGAGGAAAAACGGATTCAATTCAACAAGATTCTTTGGGAAGTTTCGGATGATTGAAGCATTTGCACCTCTGGAATCAACAAAATGAAGGGTTATTCCCCTCAGCAAGGAAGTGTAGATGCCAACGGTATGAGCAAAGGAGTGATCGACAGGAAGAACAATGAGCGTCTCAAGCTCAGCATCAGGAAGCTTGAACAAATCGATGGCATCATGGCTGTTCGTCCAGTAGTTCAGGTGAGTGAGCATGATGCCCTTGGGATTTCCTGTAGTACCACTGGTATAGCAGATGTTGATCGTATCGTTTTCGTCGATCTGTTGCTCTGTCTGTTGAATCAATTCAGGTTCTTTGGTAAGTATGGCCTTTCCACTTGCAACCAGAGCATTCCAGGTAAGATAGTCTTCACCCTCTTCCCAATGTGCATCGCTAGCTTGCTTCTTGAGACGATCATCCATCTCATCGAGATACAGGAAAAGCACCTTGTGATCAAAAAAAGGAAGGGCTTTGACTGCATTTGCCAAGGTATTGCTGCTTATTGCCAGAGCTATGGCTTCGCTATGGTTAATTCTGAAAGCCACTTCCTCAGGGGTGAGCTTGATGGAGAGAGGAACACTTATTCCACGTGCCTTGATAACCCCTAATTCGCAGGTAACCCACTGGCTTTTTCCTTCACTGAGGATACCGACGGTCTGCTCTGGTTTAAAACCCTTTGCAAGGAGGTGTGCGGCCACGGCATCAGAAAGGTCATCAGTCTGGACAAAAGAACTTGGGGTCCACCCCTCTTCTGTTCTTGTAGTAGTATAGGCACGGTCTCCGTACTGCTTGGCTGCTTGGTGCAACATAGCTGTTATTGTTCTCTGCATGGTAGTTTCTCCAAATGGAACTGTATACGTATGTGTATTCTTTACTAACACGTATAACCCAAATGTCAAGAAAACACAATAAAACATACACCTTTGTATGCAATTCTCTAAAAAAACTGACAGAAGAAGCGACAAAAACTCAATTATGTAGCAATACTGACCTACTAAATCAACTTATTATCTAATCAATGGAAAATTCATAAAACAAACTGTTGAACACTTTTGAACAACGGCCTACGATCGTACCATCATCCAGCACACATAATCCTCGGCACCAAAGACTTGCAGAATGGGAGTTCACTCCCAATTGCCTGCAGATTTCATCATTGGGATTGATGGCAGCTACCCTGCCCTGCACCAAGTGACAGTTCTGGCCTGCTTTTTGGCTGATCAACTCAAAAAAGGATTTTTCCGAGGTATCCCCTACATCCACCAGATAATCACCATACTTTTCAGAGATATAATAATCGCTGAGAACAGAGGGCTGGCCATTCACAAGATGGATGCTCTTCAGATGCCATATTCGATTCTCAGAATTCTTTTCATCAAGTCTGAGCTGTTTTCTATCTGTGGCAGAAGCATGCAGTTTTTCCATAAGCAACAGCTTATACATGCCACTCGACCATATCCCCTCTTCAGCAACAGGACGTTGGGGATACCCTAGACCTACTACGGCCCGATTGAAAAGGACAAAAGAACCACGACCTCGTGTCCTGGTGATATAGCCGAATGAGACCAAACCATCCAAAGCCCTTCTGACTGTTACCCTTGATACCTTGAATTGGTCGCATAACTCCATTTCCGTTGGAATTCTGTATCCCTCACTCCATTCTCCAGTAATGATCTTCATTTGCAGTTCGGTAAAGACGTTTTTAAACTTTAAAGACATGGTTGATCCTCCATTTGTGCAAGTCCAGGAGTTACGACTTATATGATTATAATACAGTTTTATATAAAAGACATTATAATTAGTTCATCATGCAATCAGAATGATTCGGCAAATAAGCAATATATTTATGACAGGAGAAGCATAACTTTCCAGTAATGAAAGGAGAAGAATCATCATTGATTTCCAATAATCAAGGTCAAGTCCAGCAAGGGTAAAACTACTACTTATATTCTTTGACTTACAGAGTTTACGCTTTGATACAACGTATTGTGTCACTCTTCTAGCCGTATTAGCGCAAAAAATCAGTAAATACATTAGAAAAATAAAATTATACTACCACTTTCGCCTCAATGGCATATACTTATCACTATTAGCATGGATGAATTTAATTTCATACAACAAAAGGTGGTAAATGATGAGTAACAAGAAATCACAGAGATACGAGCAACAAAAACAAGAAATCAGAAACAAATTGAATGGAAGGCCTTATACCATTGGCCTTGATATGGGTGTTGGCTCTATTGGACTTGCTGTAGTTGCTCTTGAAGTTTCAAAAGGTGTTCTAGCTCCAACAGATGTAGTGTTTACCACCTCACGTATTTTCACTCCTTCTGCAGGAGCAGCTGAACGAAGACAAAAACGTGGGCAGCGAAATGCAATCCGTCATAAAGCAAACAGAATGCGGTATCTTT